>JAKJEE010000014.1 GCA_022705625.1 Patescibacteria group bacterium | reverse complement strand
GTTTAGATTTTTGGAAAGCTTTGAGCGCTGATTCAGTTTTAACCCCAAAAAAACCAGAGATAATATTCTCAGGATAAAAACCTTTTTGATTTAAAAAGATTTGTAAATTCTTTACTTCTTCATTCGCCAATTCAAAATAGCCACGCTTAATACCAAGTGTCTTAAGGAAACAAGAGTCACTATTCATGTTCACTGGATCACTGGTTTTATAGGATAGATAAACTTTACACAAAGCGTTAGCCGTTACTAGATCTACTGAGCCAGTAGTCAGCAACCCTGATTTCTCTTGAAACAATTTAACTGCTGCCATAGTTTTAGGGCCAAAGTAATTAGTGATTGGGCCATCATAAATTTTGATGGTATTTTTCATAAAGGTCTGCAATATACCCACTTGAATATTTTCTACCCCTAATGACATTTCTTGCTCAAATGGACAAGTACTTTCGGCTTTAACACTCTGAACCAAACCTAAAAACAATACTGACATACATAGTGCTAAAACCAAATATTTATTTTTCATATCGTCTTTTTAATGTTATTTAAAATCTTTAATTTGTTAAGTATATTTTAATCAAATTTTCAATTTTAATCAAGTACCTTAACCCTTTTCCATTCTTTTAAGCTAACCTTAGTTTTTTAACCAAAAAACCACTCTGTTAGAGTAGTTTTTGTGTTTTATTATTACTTTTCAAATTTTGAAACTATCAGCAATTTTTGATCTTTGACTTTTGATTTAGTTTTTTTATTTTGCATTATTTTGGTTGTTGGATATTGAATATTGAAACTTCTCTTTGGATATTGGATATTGAATATTGTAACTTCTCTTTGAATATTGCTATGCCCCCACATTAACTTTACTGAATACATGACAAGAATTATTTATTGTAGTTGCGTTCATTAGCAAGCATTATAGTTCTAATGTAAAGTTAGTGTGGTGGGAATATTGGAATTTTTATTTTTTGACTTTTGATTTAGTTTTTTTATTTTGCATTATTTTGGTTGTTGGATATTGAATATTGAAACTTCTCTTTGGATATTGAATATTGAATATTCTACTCCTATCCTTCCTTAACTTCATAAAAATTATCGCAGATCAATTGCAAATTATCATTACGTATATCAACCTTACCCTCAAACACCACAATTTTATTTTCCAGCAATTGACAATTATTTTTCTTGCTAAGGTTAGCCAATGTCTTTGGAAAAATAACTGTATCCAATTCTTTTTGTGAATCGCTTAATGACACAAACATCATTTGGTCGCCATTTTTAGTTAAAATTTTTCTAATTTTTGAAACCATACCAAACACTTTTATCTTTTGACCCAGCATACGATTATTAAGTAAAGAAACTTCGTAAACATCTTTATCCCCTCTCTGTCTTAATTTATTCAACGGATGGTCAGACATATAAACCCCCAACAATTCTTTTTCCCAAGCCAACATTTCTAAATCAGTAACACTATCGTCCTTGGTCTTTAAATCTTTAAATATTTTTTCGCTCGTTACACTATTGGCGTTTTTTTCTAACGTTCCAAACAAACTGATTTGTTTTGTATTTTTTTCAGATTGTTTGCGTTGATTATATTCCAATATCTCTGGCAAAATTTTAAACAATTTCGATCTTTCGCCAAAACAATCCATCGCCCCGGCCTTAATTAAATTCTCTAATGTTTTTTTATTTATCACCATCGCTGGCACACGATTAAGAAAATCTTCTAAATCTTTATATTCGCCATTTTGTTTTCTTTCTTCTACAATCGCTTCCGACACTGCTTCGCCTAAATTTTTAATTCCAGCTAAAGCATAAAAAATTACATTTTTATTTTCTTTATCAACCCCAAATTCCACAAACGAATAGTTTACACTTGGTGATAAAACTTTAATATTCAATTTTTTACACTCTTCGATTTCAGTTGAAATCTTTTCAAAGTCACCCATATTAGAAGTCATTAGCGAAGCTAAGAAAATTGTCGGATAATAAGTTTTGAGTCACGCGGTTTGAAAAGCTACTCTGGCGTAAGATGCCGTATGCGATTTGTTAAAACCATAACTCGCAAACGGTTCAATCCATTCTCACAAATTACGAGCCATATTTTCTTTTCAACCATTAGCTACTAAACCATCTATTAACTTTTGTTTTTGTTCCATCATCAAATCGTGTTTCTTTTTGCCAACCGCTTTACGCAAAATATCAGCTTGGCCTAATGTAAAGCCAGCGAGTTCATTGGCCAATCTCATTAATTGCTCTTGATAAATCATAACTCCATAAGTTGTATCCAAAATTGGTGACAATCTTTTATCTACGTATTCAGTTTTTGTTAAACCTAATTTATTGCTAATATATAATGGTATAAATTGCATTGGCCCTGGTCGATAAAGTGCAATCACAGCCGATACTTCTTCAATATTACTTACTTTTAATTCTCTTAATAATTTTTTCATGCCTTCTGACTCCAGTTGAAAAACACCAATTGTGTCTCCTCTTCTTAAAATTTTATAAGGATTTGGATCGCTCGCATCAATTTTATCAATATCCACATCTTTATCATAAATTTTTTTGATAACTCTTAAACTTTGTTTAATAATGTTTAAATTGGCTAACCCCAAAATATCAAATTTCAATAAACCAAGTTTTTCAACATAATCTTTTGAATATTGTACCACCACTTCACCTTCTTTTCGGCTTGAGTGTTGAATTGGTACATAATTAGTAAGTTCAGTTGGCGCTACCACCACTCCTGCCGCATGGGTTGATAAATGTCTCGCTACCCCTTCAAGTTTTTTGGAAACATCGATTACCAATTTAGCATCCAGATTCGATAAATATAATTCCTTAAGTTCTGGCACTGTGTCCAATGCTTCGTCAATACTCAAATTCATTGGCATGATTTTAGCGATTTGGTCGCCTAAATTATAAGGAAGTCCCAAAGCTCGGGTAACGTCTCGAACGGCTAAACGCGATTTCATAATACCAAAAGTGGCAACTTGAGCTACATTTTTTTCGCCAAATCTTTTAGTGATATAGCCAATGACCGACGATCGATCTTTGTCGGCTACATCCAAATCAATATCGGGCGGTGAAACTCTTTCTGGATTTAAAAATCTTTCAAAGTATAATTCATATTTAATCGGATCAACATTTGAAATTTTTAATAAGTAACAAATAATACTCCCTGCCGCTGAACCTCTCGCATTACATGGTATTTTATTTTCATTACAAAATTTCACAATATCTCAAACAATTAAAATATAATCAATGTAACCGGTCTGTTTGATAATTGATAATTCATAATTTATCCGATCAATAATTTTTTGATCGTTTTGGTCATAAAATTTTGGCAATCTTTCAAAAATTAATTTTCTCAAAAATTCTTCATTATTAGTAATCCCTTCAAATGTCGCTTTCGGATAATTCAATGATTTAAAATCAAAATCAAAATTACATTTATTGGCAATTTCCATAGTAGTTTCAAGTGGTGTTAAATCATCCTTATAATAATCGCAAAGCTCCTTTGGATCTTTAAGCGACAAGTCAAAATCTCGCAACGACATCCTGTCATTATCATTCATAGTTGCTCCCGTTTGAATAGCCAACAACACTTCATGCGTGTCTCGATCTTCAGTTCGCAAATAATGTGAATCACAAGTTAACACAGTTTTTAAATTATATTTTTTAGCCAGTTCTTTTAATCCTTCATTAACTTTTAATTGAACTTTATGATTAGGATGGTGTTGCAATTCCAAATAAAAATCTTCATACCCTAAAATATCAATGTATTCTTTTAATGTTTCTTCAGCTAACTCCATATTATTTGAAGCAATATGACTAGCCACTTCGCCTTTCAAACAGCCCGACAAAAACACAATGTCATCTTTATATTGTCTTAATATTTCTTTGTCAATTCTGGGCTTATAATAAAAACCATCAATACTTGCAATACTCACCAGCTTAATCAAATTTTTATAACCATTGGCATTTTTACATAACGCGATTAAATGATAATTTCTTGAATCAATTTGACCTTCTTTTTGATGCAATAATCTTGGCGCCACATACAATTCACAACCAATAATTGGTTTTATTCCCGATTTTTTACATTTTTCATAGAATTCCACTGCCCCATACATATTGCCATGATCAGTAATCGCCAAAGCTTGCAAATCAAGTTCTTTTGCACGTAAAACCAGGTCGTCAATTTTCGACAACCCGTCTAATAAACTAAAATGAGTGTGGACATGAAGATGCGCAAAATCCATGGCTATTTTTTCTTAATGTTTTGTATCTAAATTGTAAGGAATTAATCCAAAAAAAACAAGTGTTAGAAAATACAACATCTTAAAGACAGAATGTCAATTTTTTACTACGCCGTCCTCATATTAACTTCTCGAATTAATCAAATTTTTATATTAAAACTATCAAATTATAATTAATTTTATACTATTTGCTAAAACTATAAAATTATGGTAGATTAATTCCAGTTATTATATTAGATTTCGTTATCCAAAGGAGGAAGATAATGGATGATTTTGAAAAAAAGGGTAAGCTTATTTTAGAAATACTGGACAAGATCAAACCAATCCCGTCAAACGCACCTGAAAACATACAAGATCTCATCGATCAAGAAAGACAGCGTCTGGTTGTGCAGGCCGGTTGGAATCAAATGTCGGTTGATGAACTTGAAAAAATTCTCAATCCACCACCTGTAAAAACATCAGACCCGCCACCCACCACTTTTATTCCTTAACTCAAATCCTTTGCCTCAAAAGACCCTTGCCAAAAACTT
The DNA here is from genome assembly GCA_022705625.1 of Patescibacteria group bacterium. Classification (GTDB taxonomy): domain Bacteria; phylum Patescibacteriota; class Minisyncoccia; order UBA6257; family JAKLIH01; genus JAKLIH01. The sequence continues at coordinate 11,092 of JAKJEE010000014.1, read as the reverse complement.
GGGTCTTTTTTTATTTTTTAATTTCCATAATTATTAATTCTGGACTATTTGGATTTTTATATTTTCGTTGAGCAATTTTTTTAAAACCTACTTTTTCATACGATTTACTGGCTCTTAAATTTTCTGGGCGAACTTTCAAAAATATTTTATTTAATTTATACTTTTTGAAACCAATGTCAATTGCTTTTTTGTTAATCAAAGTTCCGTAGCCCCTACCAATATACTTCTTATTGCCAATCACAACATGATATTCGGCAATATTTTTTTTAATTTCTAACACAAAATGGCCAATCACTATTTTTTGTTCGTTTAACACTATAAAATTCATAGATTTTTTATCCACAAACATATTCAAAAACCATTTATATAATTGTTCATCACGATATTTGGTAAAATCGCCACTCGTTAAGGTGATCAAATCAGTATCCTGCCATCATTTTCTAAAATATTTTCAATCATCTTTTTTGACTCTTCTAACAAAAATTTTCTTTTTTATTTTTATATTTTCCATAGGTTATTAATTATATTTTGAGCTAACTTAAAATCATTATCAATTCACAAAACATTTTCAAATTTTTTAAATCAAGTCATTTGTCTTTTAGCAAATTGATTTATCTTGTTATACAATTGTTCTTTCATCGCTTTTAAAGATAACTTTCCCTCTAAATATAAGTTGATATATCTATACTCCAGTCCTAAATCATCTAATCTCTTAGGACTTATGCCTTTTTCTTTTAATTTCTTAACTTCATCTATCATCCCGTTATTAATTCTTTTTTCTAATCTCTGCCCAATCAATTTTTTAATTTCTTCTCGATCTTTTTTAATACCTAAAACAATCGTATCCGCTTTTAATGGTTTCTTGACTAAAGGATTAATTTTTGTATCATTCATAACAATTTCTAATGCCCTAACCAATCGTCGTTTATTTTTACTATCAATATTTTTAGCTCTGACCCTATCTACTTTTAAAAGTTTTTGATAAAGTTCATTGGTTGAAAGATTTTCAAGTTCAGCTCTTAATTTTAAATCGGGTTTGGTCTTGGGAAATTGCCAACCCTCAAGCACACTTATCACATACAATGGCGATCCACCACAAATAATCGGCAACTTGCCCTTTCTCCATATTGCTTTTAATTTAGAGTTACAATATTTTTGAAAATCAGAAATATTATACTGATTGCTCACATCAAGAATATCTATCCCATAATGTAAAACTCCTTCCGATCAAAAATCTTTCTTATCACCTTTGTCTCTAACCACTTTTCCTGTCCCTAAATCCAAATCTCGATAAACTTGTCGGCTATCAGCCGATATGATTTCACCATTATATTTCTTAGCTAATAATATCGCTAAATCTGACTTGCCAACCGCCGTTGGACCAACAATCACTAATAATTTTTTCATATTATAAAATATTATTTAAAAAACTCCTTCTATGAACAGCACAAATTCCAAATTTTTTAATAGCTTCGATATGTTTTTTTGTGCCATAACCTTTGTGCACGTCAAACTCATATTTAGGATATTTTTTCGCATAATTTATCATTAACTTATCTCGATATTCTTTAGCAATAATTGAAGCGAGCGCAATAGAAAATATTTTTGAATCACCTTTAATTATTGCCAATTGTTTATGGTCTTTAAAATCAGGAATTATCTTATTCCCATCTATTAAAATCATATCTGATTTACACTGCATTTTCTTTTCTAAACTCAAAACTGCTTTTTTGAAAGCTTTTAAAGTCGCTCTTAAAATATTGATTTTATCAATTTCTTTTTCAGAAATTTTAACAATTTTTAAATTAATTTCTTTTATTTTTTTAATTTCTTTCACTATCAATTCTCTTTTTTTATGATTTAATTTTTTAGAATCATCTACGTTTTCTAATAATTCTTTAGGCAATTTAAAATCTTTAGACACACAAACACAGCAAACTACTACTGGCCCAGCTAATGGTCCACGACCTACTTCGTCTAAACCAAAAATATATTTGCTATTTTTTCATAGCTTTTTCTCAAAATTTAGATTCATTATATTTATTAAATATTAAGATCGTTATATTTTATAATAATTCTTAAGGCATTTAAATCACTCCTCAATATCTGCAACTGGATTTGCTCGGAAATTATCATACAAATAAAAACTTTCTTCTAATTTTCAATGTAAAAAATCCATTATTTCCTTAGTCAATTTTAAAATAGACTCAAAATCTTTAACAGAAAGTTTTATTACTTTTCTTTTAATATCATCATGGGCCAAATATTGATCACGATAATCTTTTAATTTATTAATCAATTCAATTTTCAATCAATCCAATTTTTTTATTATCACAATCAATTTCCATCTTAACTCCTAATGGTAAAATAAATTGCGGATCAGTATGTCCAATATCAAAATTAGCAATTATTGGTAAATCAATTTTCTTAGTTTCTTTATTAATTACTTTTAAAATTAAATTTTCTAATTCAATTTTTTCTTCATCAGTATAGTCCCTTGCTCTTGAAAAAACAAATCCTCTTATCTTATCAAATACTCCCAGTGTTGCATAATTTCGAAGTTCATATTCAATGTGTTCTAAAGTTGGCTTATCTTCTGATGTTTCTATAAAAAATATCTTACCATTTCAAAATTCTTTACTTGGTCAATATTCAGTTCCTTTTAACATTTCTAAAACTTCTAAACATCCACCAAAAATCTCTCCCTGAAATTTCCCTTTACCTTGCAATCATTTTCAACCATTATTATTTTTTAATTCATTGACTTTCCCTAAATTTTCTGGATTCATTCAATTTAGATAACCATCGCAATATTTATCATATGTTTTGTATTCATACCCCTCTTTATTCTCAAACAATATTTCTTTAACATGTTTTTCAAATTCCACTGGCAAAGCTTTCATTTGTGAAAATCCAGCCATAATAAATGGCCCATAAAAACTAATCACTCCATTTAAATTTAAAAAAGTATGTATTGCTGTAGTATCTGAAAATCCCATCAAAATCTTCGGATTGTTTTTAATAATTTCTTTATCTAAAAATGGCAAGATTCTTATAGAATCATTTCCTCCAATCGAAGTAAAAATGGCTTTGACTTCTTTATCAGAAAAAGCATCGTTGATATCCTTAGCTCTTATCTCTGGATTATCTCAAAGATATTCAGCTTCCATTCTAGCTGTTGGATATTCTTTTATTTTTAGTCCTCATTCATTTAGAATTTTTAAACCATTTTCGTAAACAGTAGGAAAAACACTAGGACCACCTCAAGATGGTGATATAATCGCAACAGTATCTCCAACTTTTAAACCTTTTGATTTTATATATTCCATAATATTTTAAATTAATTTTATTTTTTCTATTCTTTTCAAACCTTTAATTCTCATTTCTTCTTTTGTAGCCAATGACCTATTTTTAAATTTTTTAGAGAAAACCAATTTAACTGGTCTTCGTGCTCTCGTATATTTAGCTCCCAAACTCGAACTATTATGTTCCCTAACTCTTCTTTCTAAATCAACTGTAATCCCGGTATACAAAGCACCATCGCTACATTCTAATAAATAAACATAATACATTATTCTAATGCTTTACGTATTTTTAACACCGAATCGGGATTTAAACTTATTGAATCAATTCCATTTTCAATCAAAAATTGAGCAAACTTTGGATAATCACTTGGCGCTTGTCCGCAAATACCAATGTATTTATTTCTTGCTTTACATTTCTTAATAACTTGGCAAATTAATTCTTTCACTGAATCATCATTTTCATTGGCTATATTTTGAATTAAGTGATTGGCGTCACGATCAATTCCCAAAGTTAATTGGGTTAAATCATTAGACCCAATTGACATACCGTCAAACACATCCAAAAACTTATCAGCCAAAATAACATTCGAAGGTATTTCACACATCACATAAATCTTTTGATTTTCAATACCTGCTGATTTGATCAATTTTATAACTTTTTCTCCTTCGATTACTGTGCGACAAAATGGCACCATTAATGATAAATTCGTTAAGCCAAAATCATTAACAACTTTTTTAATAGCTTTGAGTTCTAAATCAAATGCTGGTTTAAAAGATTGATGATAATAACGAGATGCTCCTCGAAAACCAATCATTGGATTTTCTTCGCTTAGTTCATAATTAGCCCCGCCAATTAAATTTTTATATTCGTTGGTTTTAAAATCAGAAAATCTTAAAATAACTTCTTTCGGATAAAAGGCACTCGCAATTTTTCCAATCCCATCAGCTAATTTATCAACATAAAATCGAGTTTTGTCACTATAACCAAAAGTAATGTCGTCAATTTGTTTCTTTGTTTTGTTAGCTTGTTTTTTATATTCAATCAATGCCATAGGATGAACCTTGATATGATTGGCTACAATAAACTCTTCCCGTGCTAAGCCCACCCCATCATTAGGAATAAAACTATTCAAAAAGGCCTGATTGGGATCACCAATGTTCATCGTGATTTTAACTTTTGGTTTTGATAATTTTGATAAATCAGTTCGCTTAACTGTAAAGTTTAAGTTACCGTCATATACAACTCCTTTTTCACCTTCACTACAAACTACTGTGACTATTTGTTTATCTTTTACTAACTTGGTTGCATTATATGCGCCCACAATCGTTGGCAACCCCAGCTCTCGTCCCACAATGGCTGCATGACACGTGCGACTACCGCTTTCCGTTACAATCGCTGACGCCATACGCATAATTGGCACTCAATCTGGATCAGTCATATGAGTAATCAAAACATCACCTTTTTTAAATTTAGCAATGTCCTTTATATTTTTGATCACACTTGCCTTACCCTTACCAATTTTATTGCCCACACTTAAACCAACTACTATTTCTTTGCGCTTATTATTTTGATCAAAAACATATTCTTCTAAAAATTGAACATTTCTTTGGCTTTGAACAGTTTCCGGACGAGCTTGAACAATATATAATTTTTTATCCTTGCCGTCTTTGGCTCACTCGATATCCATAGGGCGTTGATAATGATTTTCGATCATCAACGAATATCTTGCCAGTTCCAAAACCTCATCGTCGCTTAATGTTAATTTCAATTGTTTTTCGACTGGTGTTTTTAAATTTTTAACTTCATTAACCTTTTCGCCATACACCATCGTTAGCTCCTTGCGACCAATTCGTCTTTCGAGTATTGGTATATACCCTTTAGCTAAAGTTTTTTCAAATACATAAAATTGATCACTCTCCACTCTACCCTTTACGATATTTTCGCCCAAACCATAACTGGAATTAATTAACACCACATCCGGAAAACCAGTTTCCGTATCACATGAAAATATCACTCCTGAACAAGCTAAATCCGATCGCACCATTTTTTGAACCCCCACTGATAACGCCACATCTGAATATTTCATTTTCAAATTGTCTCGATAGGCAATCGCTCTTTCGGTAAAGAGTGAAGCAATACAATGTTTAATTGCCTCTATCAAATTCTTTTCGCCGGAAACATTTAAAAACGATTCATGTTGCCCCGCAAAACTTGCCGAGGCTGAATCTTCAGCTGTCGCTGAAGATCTAACCGCCACAGCTAAATTATTATCTTTATACTTATTTTGCAATCATTTATAATTTTTAATAATTTCGTCTTTCAATATTTTTGGAAAATCGGTTTTCAAAATTAAAGTTTGCAATTCCTTTGATTTCTTTTGTAAATCTTTAATATCGTTAACTTTAATTTTATCAATAATTGATTTGATTTTGTTTTCAATGCCAGTTTCTTTAAGAAAATAGAAATACGCTTCGCTGGTCGTAGCAAAACCATCAGGAATAGTTAATCCCTTGATAACTTGTGGCGAATAACCGCCTTCGTCACCAAAATGTTGATTATCAAACCCTTCGTTAAACAATATTTCTTTTAATTTTCAATAAATATTGTCAGCTTTATCAATTGCTAATTTATAATTTTTATCTTTCACATAAATCATAAATTCTTGAATGGCTGGTTTATCAATACCTAATTTCTCTTCACCTCGCAAAGCATGCAATCCACCATTAAAAATATTCATAAACATTGCCACTTTGTCGGTTTTACGATTATTATAGCCGTAAACGTCTTCTATATATTCATAGAGCTCTTGATTTTTCTTTTTAGCAGCTACTTTAGCAATTGCCAATGACACTGCTAAAGTTGTATTTCCACCTCAACGGTTTAAATTTTCCATCAAAATTTGATCAATAGTTTTTTGATCAAACGCATTAATCATCTGCTGATTTAAAACTTTTTCAATTTCTTTGATATTAATTAACGCTTGATCAGTTGATACCACTGGCGCTTCACCTTTACCGGTTGATTTTCCAGCTGGCACCATCGCTCAATCACCGATTGAACCATCATCTAATATAATTCTCGCTTTAATGGTTGATTTATTTCTAGAATCAAAAGTTTCATAGGCCTCAATATGTTGTATCAAATAATTATTTTTATTAACTGTTCGTTTAATCAAACTATTGGCCGTCATATTAACTGGTTTTTCAATCTCTAACAAATCTAATACAGTTGGAGCAACATCTGACAATCTTCCCTGCTCAGCTAATTCCACATTTACAAACTTGTTATAAAAATCAGCCAAAATCAATGGCACGGGATTAGTTGAGTGTGAAGTCAAACGGTTTAATTCTTTTTCATCTTCTTCCTCAGCATTGCCATGATCAGCCATCACTAATAGGGTATAACCCAATTCCTTGGCCTTTGCTATAATTTTACCAAGATTACGATCAACTGTTTCCACCGCTTCAATAGTAGCTGGCAAATTGCCAGTATGACCTACCATATCCGGATTAGCAAAATTCAAAACAAAAAAATCTTGATTAGGCATAGCTTGAATTAGTTTTTCAGTGACAGTGTTTGCCGCCATTTCTGGCTTTTGATCATAGGTTGAAATATCCCGTGGCGAATCCACTAAAATCCGCGTTTCATTTCTCAAAATCTTTTCATCACCCCCATTAAAGAAATAAGTAACGTGCGCATATTTTTCCGTTTCCGCAATCTTTAATTGTCTCAAACCATTTTTTGATAAAATATCGGCTAAAGTATTTTCGATTTTTACTTTTGGAAAAACAACTGAAATGTTTTTGTTATTATTAAAAGTTTCATCATATTCAGTAAAACAAATCCACTTGAGTCCATCAATTTTTTTAGTATTAAATTCTTTGAAATTATCCTCCATAAAAGCTCGAGTTATTTGACGAGTTCGATCAGCTCGAAAATTATAAAAAATTACCACATCGTTGTCTTCAATCAAAACCTCTTCGGTGTCATCGCCAACTACTATTGGCTTAATAAATTCATCAGTCAGCTTGCTTTTATAAGCTGTGTCTATTCCCTCTTTTCAATTTTTAACAATTTTCCCTTCTCCCTTAGTTAATAAATTATAATAAAGCTGGGTGCGATCTCATCTTTTATCTCGGTCCATCGCATAATATCGGCCACAAATAGTAGCAATTCTACCAACTTTGGTTTCTTTAATTTTTTCTTCAATTTTTGAAATTCAATCTTTGGCACTCGTGGGTGACGAATCTCGCCCATCGGTAATGGTATGAATTAAAACATTAGGAAAATCTTGTTCGCTGGCCAAAGCTAACAAAGCTAACAAATGTTCCAACGAGGAATGCACTACTGCCTTGGATACCAACCCCATAATATGAACTTTTGAATTATTCTTTTTAGCATATGAAAAAGCATTAAGTAAAGTTTTGTTTTCAAAAAAACTACCATTGTCTATGCTATTATCAATTCGCACTACCTCTTGTTCCACAATTCGTCCTGCACCAATATTTAAATGTCCCACTTCCGAGTTACCCATTTCGCCCTGTGGCAAACCAACATCAAGCCCGGATGCTTTTAGCTCAGTATGCTTAAAGTTATTTCATAAATAATCAAAATTGGGTGTATTTGCCAATTTAATCGCATTGCCTTTTGTTTCAGCTCTTAATCCCCAACCATCTAAAATAATTAAACCCATTGGCAATTTCTTTTTCTTAAATTGATCACGCTTTTCCATATAATCCATTCTCAAATATTTCACCCGTCTAACATCCTCATCTTCTTTGCAATCTGGACTTTGATGAGGCGAGCCGGTTTTTAAACCAAAAGCAGTAGTTGAATAAGCAATATCCGCAATCGTGGTGTCTAACGTCTCTCCTGATCGATGCGACACTACTCAAGAAAATTTATTATCTTTAGCTAATTTAATAGCTTCGATGGCTGCCGATAAAGTCCCAATTTGATTAGGTTTAATTAAAATTGAATTGGCCGCTTTTAGATCAATTCCTTTTTTTAAAAGTTTTGTGTTAGTCACAAACAAATCATCACCAATTAAGGTAATTTTACTACCCAATCTTTTTTGCATCAATTGTCAACCTGATCAATCATCTTCAGCTAAACCATCTTCAATTGAAATAATTGGATATTTTTTAATTAAGTTTTCGTAATAATCAATCATTTCGCTACTGGTATATTCACCAATCCCCATTTTATACTTACCATTTTCATAAAAAGATGAAGCCGCCGAGTCAAGTGATATAAAAATATCTTTACCTGGCTCGTAACCAGCTTCTTTGATAGCTTTTAAAATTAATTGAATAACTTTTTCTGGATCATTAATTTTTCGAATTGAAAGCTGTTGAAGCATTTCGCCCAGTGATGCGTTTTTACCGCCAACACTTAAAACATCTTTAATCCCAACTTCGCCAAATTTTTTTACTAAATTCATAATTAATTTGTTTAATAATTTTTAATCTATAATTACATTAATCACATTTTAATATACTTTTATCAAAAAAACAAGCGCTCGCATTATGCAATGGAACGCCGCAAGGCGGCGTTCCATTTTTTTTACTTTTGACTTTTTTATTGGTTAGTGTGGGGGGTTGACTGAATTATCCAAATAAGATACAAAATTAAATTGGAATTTGTGTTTTGTATTTAAAATCTTTGAGTTTTGATTTTTACTTTTGACATTTGACAAGCGCCTGCCCCCACATTAACTTTACTGGATACATAATATAATTTGTTTAAAATGTTTATAGCCCTTAACTAATATTACCATTCTACTGTAAAGTTAGTGTGGGGGACTTTTGACTTTTCTTTGATTATTGGAACTTCTCTCTGTTTATTGGAACTTCTATTTCTGTATATTAATAATTTTATGTTTGGTAGTTTTGCCAACACTAATTTCAATATTAGCTTTTGGCACTTTAAAATATTTGGCTAATTGGTCAACAACATCAATATTGGCTTTGTTATCTTTAGCTTCTTTGCTAGTTTTGACAATATAGTGTGTTTCTGAAATTTTTTCTACCCCTGATTGTCTGCTCTTTAATTTCACAGCTACTAAGATTTTCATGATTTACCCCCTCTTTTAAGAACCATTTATAATTCGTAAAATCAGGGTTATTATTAAATTGTTTTGTTAAAATAATTTTTCCTATTTATCTATAAACACTTGCACCCTTCAGATGCTATGGTCTCTAAAAGAGGGGGTTAATAATAGTAAACGCCGCAACAATCGCTGCCGTTTCAGCGCGCAATATAGCTGAGCTTAAATTCATAATCAAAAAACCATTTTGCTCGGCCAAAAATATTTCATCTGTTAAAAACCCACCTTCCGGACCAATAAACAAGTTAATTTTTAAATTTTTATTCTGACTAATAGTCGCTGCTATCTCTTTAAAATTTACACCGCTTCGATCACAAAGAATATTTAAATCATTACTTCATTGTCTTTTAAGTAACGAATTTTTAAAATCAACAATTTCATTAATTTTAACTTCTTCGGCACGCTCTGACTGCTCAATCGCCTCTTTAGCAATTTTATTTAATCGCCCAAAATTCAAATTAGTTTTTATGGTGCGTTGAAAAATGATAGGTGTAATTTCTTTTACGCCAATTTCCACGGCTTTTTCTACCACCAATTCAAAATTGCTATTTTTTAAAACTGAACAGCAAAGATTAACTTGCCTGTCACTCATATTTCGATTTTCATCAACGCTCAATAATTTGACTTGGATAAATCCGCTCGTTACATTAACGACTTCCGTCAACGCCTCTTGCCCATTCAAATCAACCAATATTATCTTTTCACCACGTCTTAATTTTAAAACATTTTTGATTTGATTAATCAATTCTCGATCTTTAATCATCAACAACCCATCATTAAAATTAAAATCATATATGAATCGATGTATCTTCATATTACTGGTCTAAAATTTGTTTAATTTCATTTTGATATTTACCCGCTAATTTTTGAGCCACTTGCATTTGATTTTGACCACTTTTCATTTCCATTTGCATATCTTCAGCTAATTTCTTAAAAAATTCTGGATTATTAACAATCGCATTAACAATTTTATCTTGCTGGTCTTTAGGCAAATTTAATTTCTTAATTTGAGCCATCAACATTTGTCTCAATACCAAATTTTGTAATCCCATATTATTTTCTTAATTATTATATTATTATATCATAAAATTTATGATAACTCAATCAATCAAATTATATAGTTTGTCTTAAAATTAAATCTGAAAATTTATAGTTAATCAGCAAAAATATTTTTTTACATAATAGTTGATTGATCAAAATCTATACAATAGACTCTTGGCGGTTTATTCCAATCTATTTCACCTTCTGCTGTACGTTCATGAAGAACACAAAAATTACCACCATGCAAATGTCCGTGAGTTATTTGCATTTCTTCAAGCACCTTTATTATAATTCGTACTTGCCTTTTAACATCTTTGTGATATTTTTTAGTAGACTGCATTCCTAAATATGTTGTAGTGTTTACACCTAATACACCTGCATATACTCTGACATTTTTACTATCTCCACATGGATAAGCTTTTAGTATAGGTTCTATCGGCACATAATTAAATCCTACTGCTTTTCAAATGTCTGTTGCCTTATAGGCATTCAACCAACTAATAAATGCGGAATTAGGAATTATTCGCAATATAACATTATTCATAAAAGTCTTACCCAAAAGAAATGTTTCTGTCCCTGTTTTTAAAAATCTCTTATGTAAAAATTTTTCTTTTGAATCATCTATCCCCCGATATA
>JAKJEE010000034.1 GCA_022705625.1 Patescibacteria group bacterium | reverse complement strand
AAAATAGAAGTTAGCAATTAGTGATTTTAATAATTTATTAAAATTTTAATTATGGAAACAATGGATTTGATAAAACAATTAAGAGATGAAACCGGTGTCTCAGTTATGGATTGTAAACGAGCATTGGATAAAGCGGGCAATGATTTAGAAAAAGCTCGTATTATTTTGAAAGAAGAAGGTTTGACTAAGGCCGATAAAAAAGCCGATCGTGAAACCAAGGCTGGTGCAATTGCCGCCTTTGTTAGTGAAGATAATAAAAAGGGAGCATTAATTGAACTTCGATGTGAAACAGATTTTGTAGCTAAAAATGATGAATTTATCAAAACAGCGAACGAAATCGCAAAAGTAGTAGCTTTTAATGATGCAGTTGATACAGCTGATTTATTGCAAAAAGCTAATACCAATGGTGAAACAATCGATTTAATGGTGCGTAATTTAATAGCAAAAATTGGTGAAAAAATAGAAGTTAGCAGATTTAAAAAAATAGAAACCGATAACTATGTAGTGGCGTATATTCATGCTGGTAATCGTTTAGGTGTTTTGTTAGAAATGAATGCTGAGCAAGACATTTGAAGTAATGCAATAGCTAAAGAATTGGCTTATGACATTGCCATGCAAATTGCTGCCATGGCACCAATTGCTATTTCATCAGAAAATTTATCAGCCGAAGATGTAAAAAATGTAAAAGATTATATTGAAGAAGAGCTAATCAAAGAAAATAAACCAGAGGAAATTAAAGTTAAAATTCGTGATGGCCGTATTCAAAAGAGATTTTCAGAAATTTGTTTGAATTTTCAGCCATTTATCAAAAATGATTCATTGACAATCGAAAAATTATTAGTTGAAAAGGGAAAGGAGCTAAATACTAATATTAAAATTGTTAATTTTATAAGATATCAAATTTAAAATATGTTTGATTATTGATTTCTATTAACTTTGACCTTAGGCGTAATTGGCATTTTCTGGTTAGTTAATAAGAAAATACAATCAAGCAATGATGATAATAGCAATGTTGCCAGTAGTGAACAGCGAACCAGTATAAAAAAGTTTGATTTGGAAAATATTGAAAAGAAAATAGTTTTATCGTTAGAGAAGGCCCTAAAAAGATTACGAATTTTGGTCTTAAGGGCCGATAACAACTTGAGTCAATTTTTGAAGAAATTAAAGGCACAAAAAAACGAAGATAAAATATTTTCAGTGACAAAATTAACTAGTTGTGAAACTATTACTGAAGCCGACAGAGAAACAACCAGGGTTTTAGAAATAAACTATTTAGAAAGTGCCAAAGATAATCCTAATGTTGATAATTTTTTAAAGCTGGCTGAGTTATATCTTAACTATTGCGATTTTAATTCTTGTCGAGCTTTGCTATTTAAAACTTGAGAGATAGATAACAAGAATGAAAGATTGTTTAAGATTCTGAAAGATTTAAGAGAAAAGGAAAAACGCGTTTAAATATATAATTTTAGATATTTTTAAAAAATATGTTAAGATATCTGAGCGCCGAGATAGCTCAATGGGACAAAATCAACGATTTGATTTTGTCGGGAAAAATTCTTAAGAATATATGTTAGTTTTTCCCAGGAAGAGGCATCGCCGAAGGCTTTGCTCGAAACAAATATGGATATCTTTGTAAATGTAAAAAAATATGTTAAGATATCTGGGCGCCGAGATAGCTCAATGGTAGAGCAACGGTTTTGTAAACCGTAGGTTGAAGGTTCAAGTCCTTTTCTCGGCTCAGCATTATTCTCAATTTTGCTAAATAAATTATTGGTTGTCGGGAATTGACCAACTGTTAATTTAGGATTTAAAGAGTGAACTTTTAAAATGCATAGTAAATAAACTAAAAAAGAAGTAAGGGCAAAATATAAAGAATTGAAAAATCTTTACGTTAAAGAGAACAAAACTATTAGTGAAATAGCGAAGTTGTTGAATATTAGCCAAAGTACTGTTTATGATAGGATGGTTAGATTAAAAATACCGTCTCAACCCTCAAACAAACTGCACTATAAAAATAAACAACATTATGTGAAAATTCCCAAATATTATTCGAATGATTTAGCTGAGTTTATAGGAATTATGCTGGGGGATGGTTATATTAGTTATTTTCAAGTTGTAGTTACTTTAGGAAACAAAGAAGACAAATATGTCAAATATGTTGCAGAATTAGTGAACAGAGTTTTTAAAACTAAATCAAAAGTAACTATCAAAAATGGAATTTATAAAACTGTTTATGTTGGTTCGACAGAATTAGTGAAATGATTGGAAAAAATGGGATTGGTGCAGAATAAAGTTAATAGTCAAGTTGATGTTCCTAACTGAATATGAAAAAAAGATGGATATATGAAAAATGCCTTGAGGGGGTTGATAGACACTGACGGATCAATTTATAAATTAAAATTTGGAATTCAAATTTCATTTTGTAACAATTCTCAACCGCTCCTTAGTTCTGCGCGATCAATGCTAATTAAATTAGGTTTTCATCCATCGCAGATATGTAATTATAAACAGTTTTACTTAACTAGACAGCAAGATCTCAGAAAATTTTTTAGAGAAATAGGTTTTAATAATAGTAAACACTATGAACGTTTTATAGATTTTTCTAAAAATATTGGACAGATACCCAAGTAGTCTACGGGGGCGGACTGTAAATCCGCTGGCATTATGCCTTCATAGGTGCAAATCCTATTCTGTCCACAAAAGCGCCGAAGTGGCTCAGTGGTAGAGCACGTCCTTGGTAAGGACGAGGTCGAGGGTCCGATTCCCTCTTTCGGCTCACTGTATTAGCACTGAACACTTTGTAAATACAGATAATAAAATTTAATAAAAAATAGATATGAAAAAAGATGTATTGGTCAAAATGCAATGTAATGACTGTAAAAGCATTAATTATTGTACTAGACGAAATAAAAAAACAATTAAAGAAAAATTGGAACTCAAAAAGCATTGTTCAAAGTGTAATAAACATACATTACATAAGGAAACCAAAAAATAAGATACAGCAATGCTGTAAATATTCTAATAACCCAATAATCTAATATTCTAAAATATGGCAAAAAGCTATGATTTAGAAGAAAGAACATTTAATTTTGCTATACAAATAAGTGATTATGTTGGCAAATTGAATAAAACACTTACTAATATAGAATATGGAAAACAATTAGCCAGATCGTCTGGCTCTGTTGCTGCTAATTATATTGAAGCTAATGAGTCGTTGGGTAAAAATGATTTTTATATGCGATTAAAAATTTGCCGGAAAGAGATGAAAGAAAGTATAATGTGGTTAAAATTAACAATACCAACTGGGAATGAAGACAAAACACAAAAACATTTGATAGTTGAGGGAACCGAGATAATGAAAATATTTGGATCGATTATAACCAAAATATATAAAAATTATTCCAAAGAGTAATTACTTGTTTTACTTAGAATATTAGGGTTTAGAGTATTAGAAAATTGCACATTACTGGTTTGGTTTTACTTAGAATATTAGGGTTTAGAGTATTAGAAAATTGCACATTACTGGTTTGGTTTTACTTAGAATATTAGGGTTTAGAGTATTAGAAAATTGCACATTACTGGTTTGGTTTTACTTAGAATA
>JAKJEE010000013.1 GCA_022705625.1 Patescibacteria group bacterium | reverse complement strand
ACTTTATACTTTTTAGTATATATACGTAATACATATATCTACTTTTAAATAATTTAATAAATAGAAATGAAAGTTAGTGTGGGGGTGGACTCTAGGGGATTCGAACCTCTGACCTCGTCAATGTGAATGACGCGCTCTAACCAGCTGAGCTAAGAGTCCATGTATACACAACCCAAATAACCCGAACATATCCGAATCATCCGAATATAAAAAACTTCTGAATGACTAGAAGAATCATTTAAGGGCGAGATTGGAATATAAAACACAGATAGAAGAAACAATTATACCGGCTAAAACTACTCCACAAAAAATTAATCAAAATGCTTCCTTGGGTTTAATTTTAAATATGGTGCTCGCAATTGCCCCGGTTCAGGCCCCGGTCATAGGTAGTGGAATACCCACAAAAATTACTAAACCTAATTTCCCTCATTTTTCATAATTTTTTGAGAAAGCTTTTTCGGAATGACGATATATTCAATTAAAAATTTTTCTAAAGAACGTAAAACGACATA
The DNA here is from genome assembly GCA_022705625.1 of Patescibacteria group bacterium. Lineage (GTDB taxonomy): Bacteria > Patescibacteriota > Minisyncoccia > UBA6257 > JAKLIH01 > JAKLIH01. Next base: position 16,937 of record JAKJEE010000013.1, on the reverse strand, counting down.
AGATAGTTTCTAATCAGGTCAAGAAATACAAAACAAAAATTATTGGAATCATATTACCAATAATGGCTATAAAAAAACTCTCATAAATATTAAAGCCATATTTAAAATATGCCATAGGCAATGCCAAACGTAATTCAAAGATTGGCAACATTGAATATCAAACGATTTGAATAATTTTTAAAGCCATCATTAGAGTTTAAGAACACTGAGTAAATAAATTAAGAGTCCAAAGATCATCGCTATGCCTTGTATCAATCAAAATCTCATAGTAACAGTGGTTTCTTGTCAACCGATCGCTTCAAAAGTATGGTGAATTGGTGTGGAAAGAAATACTTTACGTTTAAACAACTTTTTTGAGAACATCTGAATGATAACCGACAAGGCCTCTATAAAAGGAATAAATAAGAATAAAGGTAAAAACAATGCCGTGTTGGTATACATAGCAAGAAATCCGAATAAAACACCTAACGTCATTGAACCAGTATCGCCCATAAAGAATTTGGCAGGATGAAAATTATATCATAAAAATGCCAAAACGCCACCCATCACAACAGCCAATAAAGCCGCTAAATCAAATCTACCTAAAAGAAAGGCAATGGCAATATATGGAATTAGAGCCATAAAAGAAACACCGCCAGCCAATCCATCTAAACCGTCAGCTTCGTTCATAGCAAAAGCCGTGCCAACAATAATAAAAATAAAAAATGGAATATATCATAATCCTAAATGAACATTGCCAACAAATGGCACATAAAGTATGTCTCATTCAAGCTTTACAAAAAATCATCAAGCCCCAATACTGGCAATTAAAGTATGCAACACCACTCGAACTTTCATAGGTAAACCACCACCTTTGGGACCAATGCGATAGATATTAAAAATATCATCAATCATACCGATTAAAGCCGCCAACATCATTGACCCCAAAATCAAGATTGTTTGTTCACGAGTAACAAAATTAAGAAAACTTCAAATACCACCAAAAATAAAAGATAATATTAAGATCGTAAAAGCCATAAAGAAAGTAATCAATCAAAAAATTATACCGCCCATAGTAGGAGTTATGCCCTTGCCTTCATGTTTGCTGGCGTGCAGTTGAATATAAATGGGTGCGTTTTGATCTTGACGAATTTGTTTATACATTTTATTTTTGAGTAAAAATTTTAAAACCAACGGAGCCAATATAAAAGATAAAACGGTTGATATGCCTCCGAGTGTAAAAATTTTTACAACTTGAGAAATAATTTGGGCGCGCATATTTTTATTTTAATAATTTGTTAAAAATGGTTTATTAGCAGACAATCATTTTGATATATTTTGAATATCAGAAAAACGATTGTCTGATTGGACAATAATGGCAATATAAGGATATTTTTTATTGTTATTTTCTAATTCAAAAATGGCAAGTAAGGCCTCCTTAGCTTTTGGCGTTGTGCCAGTTTTACCGCCTCAATAATTTTCAAGTTTATCAATAATTAAGTTAGTGGGCACAACTAAATGTTTTACATTGGAAAGCGATGTAATTGTAATGGCTTGAGATCTGGTAATTTCACCGATCAATGGAAAATTATTGTAAATATATTTACCTAACTGAAATAAATCTAAAGCGGTCGAATAATTATTTTCACTATCAAAACCAATGGGATTATCAAAATGCGAGCTATACATACCGATAGCTTTGGCTTTTTGATTCATTTGATTTAAAAATTCATAATAACCAAAATGATTGGCTAAGGCACTGATCGCGTCGTTGGAGGACATAATTAATGCCATTTTTAATAAATCTATTACTTTAATACGTTCGTTTAGCACCAAATCAGTTTTTGAAGGTAAAAGTTCATACCCTTGTTGATCAATAGACACAACGTCATTGACGTCAATATTTTCAAGGATAATAGCTGAACTTAATAATTTGGTAATTGAAGCCGCGTTGGTTTGCTGATCAGCATTTTTTTGAAACACAATGTTTCCAGTTTTAAGATTGCCAATTAAAACAATATTACTCTCTAAAGTTACATCAAATACTGGCGTCGCTTGAGATGGTAATTTTTTTTGAGGTAGACTTGAACTAGTCATAATTGTGGTATTAATATTAGCTTCGGAAGTATTGGTAGTTTTATGAGCAACCAAAAAAACTATCAATGCTATAAAGATGATAAAAACCATTAAAATCAATATTTTTTTTAAACTTAATTGTTTCATTATTTTTTGCTAATGATTACATTTTATATCATTTTTTCGAAAAAATCAATTAAAAAAATGCATGTCAAAACTCAAAAGTCAAATGTCAAAAATGAAAATAAAAGGTCAAAAAATAAAAAAACTTCATATGACACAGACATAACAATTATATTTGTTTTGCTATTGATTTGCGTTCCTGTTAACATTAATTTACTGCTGCGTGATTTTATTGTTCGGGTAGCGTTAGCTCTTCGTTGGTTGTCTCGGCAACTATATCTTGAGCAATGGATTCTGAGATTATGTCATCGGCGTCGACACTATCTTTGAGCAGTTCCTTTAAAGTAAAATTATGCAATTTTTCAAACTCTGGCAAAGTCGAGGTATCATTTAGCCCTAAATGTTTTAATAAATCAAATGATGGTTCATACAAATATTCATTTTTACGGACTGGATTTTGATAACGATTAATCAAACCGCGTAAAACTAAAGCTCTTAAAATATATGACGAGTTAACCCCTCTGATATCGTCAATTTCAGCGCGATTAAGGGGCGAGCGATACATAATAATTGACAAGACCTCTAAAGCCCCTCTGGTTAAATCGCCTTCAAGCACAGTATTATTTAATTTTTGAACTAAAGTTGAAATGTTTTTATTAGTTACCATTTGATAATAGATTTGATTTTCGCTGCCATTTTTAACAATATCAAAACAACGGTTTTCATTACGATAATCATTTAATAATTCGCTAACGCTATTTTCAACCTCTTCTTTAGACACCAATAATAATTCAATAATTTTATTTTGAGATAATGGTTCACCCGAAGCAAACAAAAGTCCTTCAACTAAATATTTCAAAGCTGGTTTATTTTCATCCATAATATAATGATTAAAAATTAATTAATTTCATTGGCAGTAATATCAATCTCGCCAAAATTATTTTCTTGGTCAAGTGTTAAAAATCCATCTTTGGCAAGATGTAAAATAGCTAAAAAAGTAACGACTAAATTAATTTTGTCTTCCTTGTCGCCCAATATTTCTTTAAAGCTATATTTATCTTTACTTTTAAAAAGTGACATCAAATTATTAATTCGATCTTTTAGATTAACTAAAATTTTTATTTTCTTGGTGGGTAATATAATTCTTTCTTTTTGATACAGCTCAAACAAATTAGCTAATGTTTCTTTAAACATTTCTAAAGTTAAATGGCTGGGTGGATTAAAAATGACTTCAACATCAATAAATGGCTGATGACTAACTAACACGGTATGCTCTTTTCATAAATCTAAAATGAATTGAGTTTTTTGCTTAAAAATACGATAAATAATTAACCGCTCTTTCAAATCTAAAATTTCTTCGGTTTCTTCACTGGAAAGTTCCAGGGTGGGTAAGATAGCTTTTGATTTTATTAAAATTAAAGTTGAAGCAATCACTAAAAAATCAGCCAATTCATTGGTATTAGATTCAGCTTGTTTGATATAATCAAGATATTCATTGGTTACGCTTGATAAAGAAATTTCGGTTATTTCAAGATTATGCTCTTCAATCAATCTTAAGAGTAAATCCAGCGGACCAGAAAATTGTTCGGTTTTAATTTCAAATAAAGACACTATGCAGGTTTAACTAATTACTAATATTATAGTATATTTTGGGATAAAATACAATGTTTAAAACGATTTAAATATTTTTGACGATACCATAAAAAGCGACTTTTTTCTTTCTTAACATAGCTCAATGACCATCGCCATAAGAATAATGCCAATACTCTCGAAAAAAATTATTGAAGCCAACTTTTTTCATCGCTCGATATAATATCATCCTATTTTTATACATATCTTTGGGTATACTTTGACAAAAAGTATATTGGTGCTCTGGTTGATTGATAAAATTGGTGCCAGCAATTCGAGTTGAAATGAATTCACCATGATCGTCTCCTAAGACAACATCCACTGCTCCACCCGTCATATGACCGGGTGGCAAAATATCATCAGGCGTGGCAATTTTGTTTCTGACTTCTAAATCAATGACTTGATCAGCCATATTTGGCTTTAATTGTTTGAGATTATAACAATAGTAATTATATAAATCTCAGACTAATTTCTCCGAACGAAAAGCATCACGAATCATTAAATGATAACCTTTGGGCAATAATTTTTGAGCTTGATTGAGTTTATTAATAACTGAACGTCGTAAAAAAAGACGGTCATTATCGTTAACATTGGGCACATTTAAATTACACAATTTGATCTGAATGGCTTTGTCTAAATATTGCTTTAATGGTAACAGTGGTTCATGATTATCAACAATTTTTATGCGCTTGGCTATTTCTTTTGAAAACGTTAAATACTCTTCAAATTTGTCAACTTGATAGAATGTTTTTAATTTATTAATAGTGTCATAATCAAATGGACTAAATCATTTTATTAAAAAATTCATTATTAATTATTTAATGGAAATAATTAGAAGGCCTTTTTCTTTGATGTCTTCTTCTGGCCAAAACAATTCATCAATTTTAAACTTGCCAACTCAGGTTACTTCTTTCTCTATTTTTCGACCCGTGTAATTTTTCGCCTTAGAATCTCATTCTTCTAATATTAACACATCGCCTTCCTTAACGTCAAAGTCATTTAAACGTAATTCAAAATTTTTTTTACCAGATAAAATGGCGTCAAAATATTGGGGTTGAATTTTTTTACGAATTGTTGTCATAATCTTAAATTTAATTTATTTTCCACAACATTTTTTATACTTCTTACCTGAACCACAAGGACAAGGATCGTTGCGACCAATTTTTTCTTTACTACCCATAACCACCACTTGATTAGCTTTGGGTTGAGTTTGAATGTTTGCTTGGTTAAACTTAACAATAAAATCGAGCAAATAATTACCTAAGTAAGCTCATAAATCTTTATAAAAGATAAATGAATCTTTTTTGTAAGCGACTAAGGGCTCAATGTTTGAATAGGCCTTAAGCGACACACTATCACGAAGCTGTTCCATTTTTTCGAGATGAACCATCCATAAACTATCTAAAATATTTAGTGATACGGCTCGAGCAATTTGATTAAAATTTTCAATTTCTTTTTCTTTGGCATAATATGTTTGTTTGATACTCTCAAAAATAACTACAAACAATTTCTCGGTATTTTGTAAATTGGCCTTAATGATTGTTTCATCAATATTAATATCAAGATTTTTGAGATAGGTTAAAACCGAATCAAGTTGAAGATCAACCTGCTTTAAATCGTCATGAATTTTATCAGTTAAAATACCAAATATCAAATCTTTGATTTTAACATCATCATTTTCAGTAACCAAAATTTGACGTTTACCATAGACGGCTTTTCGTTGTTGGTTTAACACATCGTCATATTCAAGCACGTGTTTGCGAATATCTAAATTGATACCTTCAATTTTATTTTGAGCGCTTTCAATTGATTTGGTAATCATTGGATGAGAAATGGCTTCATCTTCTTTAAATCCAAATTTTTCCATAATAGTGCCAATAGTTTTGGGCGCAAAAATTTTAACCAATTCGTCTTCCAGCGAAATGAAAAATTGAGTAACACCTTGATCACCTTGTCGGCCAGTGCGACCACGTAATTGGTTATCAATGCGTCGAGCATCGTGACGTTCGGTGCCAAGCACAAATAGTCCGCCTAATTCTAAAATTTTGTTTCTTTCGGATTCAATACTCGGATTACCACCTAAAATAATGTCTACGCCTCGACCAGCCATATTGGTGGCCACCGTCACTGCGCCCAAGCGACCCGCTTGAGCAATAATTTCACCTTCCCGTTCGTGTTGCTTGGCGTTTAATACATTATGTTTAATACCTTCAATCGATAATAACTTAGAAATCTTTTCATTGATATCAACACTACGTGTGCCAATTAAAATTGGCTGACCTTGTTGATTGCGAATTTTAACTTCATTAATAATTGCTTGATACTTGCCGTTTTCAGTTCGATAAATTTTATCAGGTAAATCTTTACGAATATTTGGTTTATTGGTTGGAATAGTAACAACTTCTAATTTATAAACTGACATAAATTCTTCAGCGGAAGTAGCCGCGGTGCCGGTCATACCACATAAATGTTCATACATTCTAAAATAATTTTGAATGGTTACGGTAGCTACGGTTTTACTCTCGGGATTAACATAAACACCTTCTTTGGCTTCAAGAGCTTGGTGTAGTCCGCCAGAATAACGACGATCGGGCATAATACGACCAGTAAATTCATCCACAATAATAACTTTACCGTCTCTAACAATATAATCTTTATCGCGTTGAAATAAAAATTGAGCTTTTAACGCTTCTTCCAAATGGTGCACAAAATGAATACCTTGTTGATCATAAATATTAAAACCAATAATTTTTTCTAATTTATCTAACCCCGGTTCAAGCAAACTAATGGCTCGATTTTTGTAATCAATCGTAAAATCTTCATCAATAGTTAAACGAGGTGTAATTTGGGCAAATTGCTTATATAAAGACGATGACTCCATATCGGGCTGTGATATAATCAATGGTGTTCGAGCTTCATCAATTAAAATACTATCAATTTCATCAATGGTAGCATAATGATGACCACGCTGAACTATATCTTTGGCATTTTGAGCTAAATTATCGCGTAAATAATCAAAGCCAAACTCAGAGCTAGTGCCATAAGTAATGTCACATAAATACGCCTGCTGACGCTCTGCCGGGCGTAAAAACTCGCCAAACACTTTAAAACTGGCCGTAGCATCCCTTTCTTGGTCAATGTGCCCAGCATCTTTATTAATAATGTCTTGGGTATAAGTTGGATCATAAATAAAGGCACCCTCTTGGGTGATACAGCCAATAGACAATCCTAAAGCATAATATACTTGTCCCATCCAAACGGTATCACGTTTGGCCAAATAATCGTTAACCGTAACAACATGCACACCTTCGGAACGCAAAGCGTTTAAATAATTGACTAATACCGCTGTCAAGGTTTTTCCTTCACCCGTTCGCATTTCGGCAATTTTGTTTTGGGCCAAAGCGACACCACCTAATAGCTGAACATCAAAATGACGTTGGTTCAAGGTTCGGATACTCGCTTCCCTGGCTAAGGCAAAAACTTCCGGCAAAATATCATTGATAGTTTTTTTACCAGTTATTAGTTGTTCTTTAAAATCATCAGTTTTTGATTTTATAGCTTGATCGGATAATTTTTTTATTTCCGCTTCTAAAGCATTGATTTTTTGAATTGTTAAGCTATGATTACCAACAAATTTTTGGTTGGTATCAAATGAAAATATTTTTTTGAATAATGACATATTAATAGTGATTTAATTGTTGGTAATACTTTTTAAAAATGCGTGCTACTCAATATCGTCGTAAAAATCATTGGTTTTTTGCTTACGACCAAGTAATTTATTTAAAAATGAATATTTGTTTTTAAACGCTGTTTTGTGAATATTAGTTTTGTATTTTTTAATATCTTTAACAACTTGAGTTTTTAAATCGGAAAAACATTCATCCATTGAACTTCGTAATTGAGAATGAAGCTTATTAACATAAATTGATTTGTCGTAAACCGTTAAATTGGCTTCACAACGATAACGATTGCCTAAATCATCAACTTTAACCAGTTCTTCAATCTCAATTTTTAGAAACGGATTACCTTTGGATTTACTTAATAACTTTTTAATATTGTTGATTTTTTTGTGTAAAATTTTGGTTTCAGTAGGAGTTAATGTATAGTTTTTGGTAGTAAAATGACTTTCCATAAATTTGAGTTTAATGGTTTTATTATTTAATAAGCTTAGCAAAAAAGGTCAAAATACACAACTTAACGATATATAATAAATTATGATTTTCAGTCAAATTCTGGCTTTAAATAATTCTGATAGATATCGTTTAGAAATGTATAATCAATATTAAAATATGAAGCCACTGAGCCAATATCGGTGGTTTTTATGGCTTTATATAAAGTTTTACCTAAATTTACCAAAAACTCCTTGTCGTCTTGGTGATTTCGTTGAAAGGAATTAAATTCAGCTAATACCGAAAGTGGTATTAAATCGATAATTTTTTTTCGTTTGGATTGCTCTAACGCATAATAGGCCTGGCCGTCATCACACATTTCTTGGCCATAAACTTCAAATCATGAAAAAATATATTCTTTTAAAAACTGGCTGTTATTTTTTAAAGCGTCAATTTTATTTTGGTTAGAGTCCAATTCTTTGTTTAACTTTTTAGCAATGGTTGACGCCACGTCAAAAATATTAGAATCAATTGGGGTATGCGCTTCACCACTATATTTTAAATGATAAAAATAATTTTTGATTAATTGAACACCACGTTGTGCTGACTCGTTAACATCTTTTGTATAAGCATCGGCCTTACTATCAATAATATCACAAATAATCTGCTCAATTTCAGTCAATAGATTAATATTTTCTAATGCCTTTTCTCTTGTCTTAATAAATTGTTCTTTAAACATAATTATAACTTAAAAAATTAATTATAAATAAAAATAACTGATTATTGATAATTTAACTAATTTTGATAAAAAAAGCAATTATTTATAGCACTCAAAAACCGCACAATTAAGCGCGGTTCTTGAGCTAAGGCGGGAACGAAACTTCTAGATTGTAAAGAAAAATTAAACTATACTATCGGGTTCAAAAGCAATTTCTTTTAAAATAATCTCTAAATGCATACTGTGAGAACCTTTGATTAAAATTAAATCACCGGGATAAATTAAATCTTGAACTTTTAATCTGGCTTCATCAGCATTATCGAAATGATACATATTATTTTTATCAAATCCTGATTTTTCTAATGATTCGAATGTAAATTTAGTTTTTTGGCCAATGCCAATAAAAATTTTGATATGGCTATCGATAATATGTTTGGCAACTAAGCGATGAGCTTTTTCGGAATAATTACCAAGCTCTAACATATCACCAAAAATGAACACTTTGCGATTATTGGTAAAATTACCCATCAAATTTAATGAATTTTCAACCGCCAGTGGTGAAGCGTTATAACAATCATCAAAAATATAGCTATTTTTTACACCGTTAATTAAATTTAATCGGCCAGGCAATAACTCATAGTTTTCTAAGGCGTGCAAACAATCTATCAAATTCATACCGATGGCTAACCCAGTTGACACTGCACACATAAAAGCATAAGCGAAACCTTTGCCGAGAATTTGTTTAATTTCAAAAGGTGCAAAATAATTTTTATATTCAAATCGCATATACATTGATGAATCAGCTAAATCATCTTTAGTTTCAATTTTATAATTACTAACATTCACATCACTGTCGCCATCAAAACCATAAGAAATAATATTGGCTTGAGTTAATTTGCGAAAATTATATATTTTTTCATTATCATAATTTAAAATGGCATAACCAGTGGGTTTAAGCATTTTAATAATTGTTGATTTTTCTTCATAAACTTTTTCAATGTCTTCAAAATATTCTATATGCACGGGAATATTGCCAATATTGGTAACGATTGCAATGTCGGGTCTAGCAATATTACATAACTTTTTAATATCACCAGGCCGATCAGCTCCATATTCAAGAATTAGTGCCTGAGGATAATTTTTCTGACGTTTTAATAATAATTTTATGCCACTTCACAAATGATTGAGCCAAACTAAAGTGCTTGGACTACCACTCTGTTCAACGCCCATAATGGTTAACGCCACACCAATTTCCGTGTTATAATTTAATTCATTTTTTCTAATTGTATATTTTTGAGCTACCACCAGTGCCACTGCTTCCTTAGTGGATGATTTGCCAACATTGCCGGTAATAGTAATAACTAACGGGCGATATTTACGAATAATTAATTTAGCAATGATGGTCGATATAATAGTAGCTGACCTTTTTTTCCAACTCATTTTAAATTTTTAAAATATTAATTAGTTAAGTGGTTCGTCGGGCGGAAGGTTATAATAATCGATAATAAACTTTGCCATATCATGAAAGCCATAAGTAACACTGGTGCTAGCGGTCATACCAATGGCTGGTTTATTAAGCATCACTAACATTGCCACTTTGGGTTTGTAAGCTGGAAAGAAACCAGCAAAAGATTGAATGGTATCATCGGTATATCCTCCCCCACGAAAGATGTCAGCCGTGCCAGTTTTACCGGCCATACTATAACCTTTAACCTTAGCACTTGAGCCATAACCATCTTCCACGACTTTAATCATCATATCAGTAATAGTTTTAGCAGTGCTGGGCTTAATAATACTTTCTTGAAAAATATCTTGTTTATTGACTGCTCCATAAGTGCCATCGGAACTTTTGGTAGTTTCAACTACATAAGGATTAATTAAATAACCACCATTAGCAATCGCCGCATAACTTCGTAAAACAGCAATTGGGGTAATAGAAATACCATGACCATAACTAGCAGTGGCAAAATTGATATCCGGCACATATTTTAATTCAAGATTTTTAAGAACACTTTTTTGCTCATTGGGTAGATCAATACCAGTAATGTCATTGAGTTTAAATTTAGTTAAATAATCATAGAAAATTTTATGACCAGTTTTTTGTTCAACAAAAATTGCGCCAGTATTTATAGATTTCTGTAATACTTTTGTCATAGTGGCGGTATGGTAGGTGTCATTATGAAAATTTCTTATGGTTCGGCCATTGATAGTCACTGAGCCGCTATCATAAAAAGTGGTTTCGGGGGTAACAGCTCCACTATCAATGCCAGCGGTCATGGTAATTACTTTCATAACTGAACCCATTTCTACTGGATCTTCGATGGCTAAATTACGATAAACAGCATAATCTTTTACTTTAAAAAATTCATTTAAATTAAAATTTGGATACCCAGCAATTGCTAACATTTTGCCAGAAATTGGATCCATAACTAAAATAGATCCGGAAACTGCTTGGCGACTTTCTACTAAACTTTTTATTTCACTTTCGGCTTGATATTGAATATTTTTATCAATAGTAGTGATCAAAGAATCGCCATTAATAGGCATTTTTTCATAAGATGGTAAAGATCGAATTAAACGACCAGCGGCATCTTTGAGTCCATAAAATAAACCATCGGTACCGTCTAATAAATCATTGTAATATTTTTCTAAACCATATACACCAATCTTTTTACCGGACGATTCATTGTTGGCGATAAACCCAATCACATGACAACCTAAGTCTTGAAATGGATAATAACGTTCAAACTCTTCAATAATACTTATGCCCTTAATTGGCTTTAACTTGCCTGTTTCATCTGGTAATTTGAGAGATTTAATTTTAGTTACTAAATTGTCATCATCAGATTTTTTAATTAAAATCTCATACTGACTGTTTGGCTTTTGAAATATTGAAATTAATTCATCTTCTGGTCGGTTTAAAATGGGTGATAAAAGTTGAGCAGTGGCTAAAACCTGATTATCACGTTGTAATGTTTTTGGATCGACGGCAATGGTCGAGTAGGCCTTATTAATTGCCACGGGCACCATGGCACCAGTTTTATCGGTAAAATAAATATTGCCACGCTGAACAGTGGTAGTATGATTAATGCCATCGGCTTTGTTGCTGGTAGCGTTAGAAACATTTTCGTTACGTAATACTTGTAATCGAAATAAAAAAAACGTTAAACACACAAAAACCATTACAAAAATGATTTGTAAAAATTTCAAACGGCCCCTATCAATTATTCCATTAAAGCTAACTGATTTAAATCTACGCATATTAATAACTAAACAAATTAATTAGTATGGTTAAATGACAAAGTTTGAACCTGGTTGATATCAAAATAAGAAACACTATTGTTTTTTACAAAACCATTATTGGTGGCTCAGTCAATAACATAGCCAGGTGTTATATTTTCAGCCCAACTAGTTTTCAAATCGGCGTTTTCAATTTCTAAGATTTTTAATTTATCTTTCGCCTCAGTAATTTGATAATCAATATCGGAAGTAACTGATTGAAAATAAAGCGAGGTGCCAATCACACAAAAAAACACCATCAAAACAACTATAAAAAATGTAAAGACAAAACCTTTTTTACTATCTTTAAAAGTGCTACTAACGTAGTTTTTACTAAAACGTTTGGCTTTTTTGATGTTGAGGTTAGGAGCAATTTTTGGAAAAATATTAGCAGTAACAGGTCTTTGATAATAATAGCTATTGACGGTCATAATTTTATGTTTAATAATTATTAGATTTTTTCGAACGTTAGTGAGAAAAATCAAACTAACTTTCAACTGCTACGCTCTCAATTAGTTAGTTGATTTTTTCAATGATACGTAACTTCGCTGACCTACTTCGTTTATTTTGTTTTACTTCAGTTCATTTAGGAACGATTGTTTTTTTATTGATAAATTTGAATTGGTTGGTATTAATTAATTCTTTAAAATAATTTTTAATGATTCTGTCTTCGAGTGAGTGAAAAGCAATAATGGCGATCCGACCATGAATATCAATAATTTCGGCAGCTTGAGATATGGCGGATTTTAAATTTTCGAGCTCTTGGTTGACATAGATTCTTAAAGCCATAAATGTCTTGGTGGAAGGATGAATTTTCCGATGATGATATCAATGCGGTGTGGCCTGGTAAATCACTTCGTTAAGATCAAAAGTGGTTTTAATTTCTTGATTTTTACGAGTAGCGACAATTTGTTTGGCAATCGATTTAGAAAAGCTTTCTTCACCTAATTCACTAAGAATTGATTCAATTTGATTTTCTGAATAATGATTAATTATTTCAAAGGCGGTCAGTGGGTTTTTTTCATCAAAGCGCATATCTAAATATTCATTAAATCTAAAGCTAAATCCTTTCTGACTCTCGTCTAAAAAATAACTGTTTAGCCCAAGATCAAATAAAATACCAGAAATTGATTTAAATTGATTTTGTTTCACAATTGATTGCAAATTCTTGAAATTATCATTAATGAGTTGAAAATTTGTTGCCTCTATGCCCGCTTCGATAAATTTCTGTTTGGCAAAATCGATGTTACGATGGTCAAAATCAATGCCTAACAGTTTACCATTGGGCAAAATCAACTTTAATATTTCCAAACTATGACCACCCTCCCCTAAAGTGCAATCAATAAAGTTCTGATTGGTCTTGGGATTAAGCCCTTCTATTACTTCTTTTAAAAGAACAGGAGTGTGCATACAAAAAATTTAATTCTTAAATTTTTAAAATTAATTGTCAAAAATAAGCAGTAATTAGCAAAGGGTAGTTTATTTTTTAATTTTTAACTTTTGATTTTCAGATTTGACTTTTGACTTTTGACTTTTGACTTTTGACTTAATTTTAGATTCCTAAATTGGACATATGCTCGGCAATATCATTGGCATTAGATTCGGTATCTTTTTTGTATTTTTCTCAAGCGTTTTCATTTCAAACTTCCAATCGATCATATAAGCCAGCCACTACTACTTTTTGACCTAATTTTGCATATTCAGATAAATAGCCAGGAATTAAAATTCGGCCTTGATTATCAAGCTTAACATCCATAGCGCCAGCCAACATTAAACGACTAAAAGCACGAGCGTTCGCAGTCGTAAAAGATTGTTGTTTAATTTGATCAGCAACACGTTTTCACTCTTCATTTGTAAATATAAATAAACAATTGTCTAAACCACGAGTAATAATAGCGCCTGATTCAAGTTGACCTTGAAACTTCGAAGGAATGGCCATTCTATTCTTGGGATCAATTGTATGTTTATATTCGCCGATGAACACGATGAAAAAATTAAAATTTTTTTTAAATCAAAATGAGAAAGTAAATTAATCAATAATTTACTAAAGAAAGCTTAAATATAGTTTTGAGAGTAAAAAATGGTTTTCCACAGGCTTTTTAGGTTTTCCCCACTTTTTCCCACTACGCTACATTTGAGTATAATTATACTCCACTCGCAAAAAAAAGTCAATAGCTTTTAATAGAAGTTTTCCACACCCCCGATAAAGTTTCAATGTTCAATAATCCCATCACAACTAACTATCAGTTAACGCGATGACTGACAATATTCCAAGAGAAATTCCAATAACCAATGTTCAAAGAAAAATCTTAGTAGCTGTTTGATTTTGATTATTGGATATTGAAGCTTTCTCTTTGGATATTGATTGTTGAATATTGAAAATTTATATTTTAAAACCGCTCCCTGACGGGAGCGGTAAAGCTTTCTTTAATAAACTATTTTTAAGAATGGTTTATTTTTTCGAACGTTAGTGAGAAAAATCAAACTAACATTCTATTAATAAACTAAACTTTTGTTAGTTTATTTTTTGCCTTTTCTGGCTTTGGCTTTTTTCTTTGCTACTGGCTTTTTTACCATTGTAGTTTTCTTGACTTTCTTTTTTGCTGCCATGATAAGTTTTTAATTTTGGATTAATTTTTTCGACCTCACAAAATATTTTTGAAAAATATTTCTGTGATATATTTTTCAAGTATATTGTAATGTATTTTTTAAAAAAAATCAAGGGGTAAACGTCTATTTTTGAAAAATATCTTTTGATACTTTTCAAAAAAATATTTATAAATAATTTTAAAAATAAATTTTGTTAAAAACCGATTAATTGAATTTCTAATTCAAGGTGCACGCCAAATTTTTCAAAAACTTTTTGTTTAATAAAAGATATTAAATTAAAAGTATCTAAACTTTTGGCATTATCAAAATTCACAATAAAATTCGCATGTTTTTCCGATATTTTCACGCCATTAATACTGAAACCTTTAAGCCCGCATTGATCAATTAGCCAGCCGGCGGGGACTTGTTGACGATGTTCACAGTCTACTACTAACAAATTTTCTGAATTTCAAATGTTACTATCAAATTCATTTAAATTAACATTTTTAAAAGTTGAACCTGAATTGGGAAATTCATAAGGTTGATTTTTTAAGCGTTTATCCATAATATTTTTAATTTTTTCTTTGATAATTGTTTCATTACATTTTTTGCCAACTAAATTTGTTTCTCAAATAATGTTCGCTTTACGTTTAAAAATACTTTCGCGATAACCAAATCCACATTCATTTTGATTGTAAGTTTTTATTTCAAAATTATAATCATTAAAGCGTAGCCAATCAAGATTGTAAACTTTTGAAACCACATCTTTAATTTCAAAATTGGTCACACCACAATTGCCACGAATAGATCCACCGACCGTGCCAGGAATACCATATAAATCTTCTAAACAAGAGATCGACTGTTGAGTCAACTCCATAATTAAATTATTTAAATTTCACCCCGCACCAACGGCAATCTCAAAATAATCGTCCATCGTTGGAACTACTTTTAGTTTTTTATTTTGAATTTTAATTACTAACCCCTCAAAGCCATTATCATTGATTAAAACATTGCTCCCGCCGCCTAAAACAAAAATATTAATGCCCTCTTTTTTGGCTGAGTCCAATGTATTAATTAGATCATCAACATTATCGATTTGAATGAAATACTTGGCTGGACCACCAGTTTTGCAGGAAGTAAACTCTTTGAGATTAACATTTTTGTAAACAATATTATTATTCATAATTAATTTTATCTAAATAGCTTTGTAAAATCAGTGAGCTAGCCGTTTCGTCAATCACTGAATTTTTATCAGCTAAATTATCCAATCGGTTTTCCGCTTCTTTGGTAGACAAAATCTCGTTCTCAATATGCACATTAATATTGTATAATTTTTCGCTAATAAAATCAATGAACTTTTGAGTTAAATCAGTTTGCTCAGTATTGTCAAAATTAAAGCTAAGTGGCAACCCAATAATAATGTCCGTTACCTGTTCTTGGTTAATAATCTCAATGATTTGATTTAAAACATTATCAAAACCAGTATTAATAATTGTAGAAAAAGGATTAGCAATCGTATTGGATTTATCACTAATGGAAATACCAATTCTTTTGTTACCATAGTCAATGCCAAGAAATCGTTTTGATGGGTTATTCATAGTTAGATTTTGTTTGATTATATATAGCCATAACTTCGTCTTCACTCAACCCCCTATTATATATTCTTACTTCATCAAGGGAGCCGTCGGTAAGTTTACTACGAGTTGTATCACGAGCACCAACATATTTTACCCTGTCGGTCGAAGGAAATACAGGAGTGGTAAGGTTTTGAGTAGCTCCAAATTGAACCCCATTTCTATAAGCTTTTATTGTTTTATTACTGTAATCACAAACAGTTACTATGTGAATTCATTGATTGTCTAGATTTTGAAAAAAATTATCAAAATTAGCATCCCCTCAGGTTGCCCCATCAGAATATTGAGAATCAAGAGTATTAGTATTTGCGTATCTAAACAGAAAAATAAAACCAATTGCACCACTACCACCGCCATCGCCTACTATTGATTGCCCCAACGTCGCGCTAAATGTGCTTTTCATCCACGCCTCTATCGTAAGTATCCCTGTATTAGGTATAGCAAAGGAAGGAGTAGAGATATAGTCAGCACCATTGGCATCATAGTACATGGCTTGATTAGTACCAGTGGTAACGACTCGTTCTGAGCCATGAAGAGTACCGGTATAGCCATGACCAGAGTAATCTAAGGCATCACCACTGCCTTCATCAAATTTTCAATGACCAATTAGATTAGTATCACGTGATAGTGGCGTTGTTCACGTTCTATTAGGACTACCCTTGGTATAGGCACCCGTCAGTGAATCATCATCATTGATGGAGTTTGAATTTGGGTTTTTAAGTAAAGCGGTGACTTCATAGGATCCACCGGAGTAGTAGGTATAGAAATAGGTTGAATCATTGACCGGATCAATAGGTAGAA
>JAKJEE010000012.1 GCA_022705625.1 Patescibacteria group bacterium | reverse complement strand
ATTTTTGACTGGTGCCTGCCCCCACATTAACTTTACTATGGATGTGATAAGAATTATTTATCACGATCACGTCCATTAGCAAGTATTGTAATTCTAACGTAAAGTTAGTGTGGGGGACATTTGACTTTGTTTATTACATTTCCATAACGATGGGTATAATCATTGGTCGTCTTTCAGTTTTTTGAAACAAGAACAGCCCAATCTCGTCTCTCAAAATATTGCGAATATAAGCTTCGTTTAAATTCTCTTGGGACGCTTTCTGCATATTTTTATGGACTATTTGAGTAACCTTTTCTTTGGTGTCTTTAATTAGTTCATTTGAATCTTTCATAAAGATAAATCCACGGGATATAATTTCTAAAACTTTGATATCTTTATTTTTTCGGTCAATAATTAAATTAATAATAAACATACCATCTTTTGACAGCGCTTGCCTATCGCGTAATACAATCTCGCCAACATCTCCTACTCCTAAACCGTCAACCATTACGTAATTGGCGGGTATAAACTTAGAAGTGATTGTGGCTTTGCTATGTAACAGCTCAACGACTTGACCATTACTAACCAATAAACATTCTTCTTTTTTTAAATTTAAAACATCTTGGGCAAGATCATTAAAAAGTTTTTGCATATAATAAAAACCATGAACCGGCATCATTTGTCTTGGTTTAATTAAATTAAGCATCAGTTTTATATCCTCTTTATGCGCATGGCCAGAAGCGTGGATATCTAACATTTTATAATGATAAATATTTGCCCCTTGTTTGGTTAGGCTATCTTTCAAACATTGAACAGCCATTTCATTACCAGGAATAATCGAAGATGAGAAAACCATAGTGTCACCAGGTTGAATTCGAATGTTTTTATTTTCTTTATTGATAATTTTCATTAATCCGGCGTTGTCTTCGCCCTGAGCTCCGGTCGTTAAAATTAATAATTCTTCTGGTTTATAATGGTGCATTTCTTTAACATCGATTACGGTTTTTAATTCCGATTTTACATAACCCAGTTTTTTAGCAATTGCCAAATTAGTTTTCATAGAATAACCATTGATGACCACTTTGCGATTAAACTTTTCGGCTAACACAATCGCTTGCTGTAATCTACCAATTAAAGAAGCAAAAGTTGCCAAAATAATTCGGCCACTGGAACGCATAAAGATAATCTCTAAGTTTTGAAAAATTTCTTGTTCTGACATCGAATGGCCTTCCTGTTCAATACCAGTGCTATCAATCATTAAAAGATCTACGCCTAATGATGCTAATTTTACAATCCGAGTTAAGTCCGCTGGGCGATCAAACACGGGGTTAAAATCTATTTTGTAGTCGCCGGTATACATTATATTGCCCTGTTTGGTTTCAATAAAAAAGCCTACCGAATCGGGCACATTATGGTTGACGTGAAACACACTAATCATAAAATTAGCAAATTCAATCTTGTTATTTTTTTCTGAATCCACAACGCGAATATCCAATTTTTTCATATGATTGAATTCATCTTGACGCTTTAAAATAATTTCTTTAGTTAGAGGCGTAGTATAAATTGGTGGATAGTTTAATTTTGAAATCAAATAAGGTATGGCACCCAAATGGTCATAATGGGCATGAGAAATAAATATTCCTAATATTTTTAAATTTTTATTAAGAGAAAAATATTCAATACTAGGAATAATAAAATCAACGCCTGGCATATTCTCTTCCGGAAAACGTAAGCCCATATCAATAATAATACATTCATTTTTATATTCGATCACGAACATATTTCTACCAAATTCGCCTAGCCCACCTAAGGCCATAATTTTTACTGGGCTGCTATCATCTCTTATTCGCTCTCGATTTTTATTTATAGACAATGGTCTTTTTTCAATCGGCCTAGAAGTATTATAACGTCTGGGTACTAATTTTCTAATAGCTGGTTTAGCTACATTTTTTTCTTCATTCATATTTTTTGGTTTACCCCCTCTTTTAAGAACCATTTATAGTTCAGAAAATGGAGTGTTTTAATTAAAGTTTATTACTTAAATTGTTTTACTCTATTTTTAATTCATACCACTTGCGCCCTTCAGGCGCTATGGTCTCTAAAAGATGGGGGTTTACCCCCCCCTCTTTTAAGAACCATTTAAATTCTGAAAATTAGGGTTATTTTTTAAATTTTTTTCTAAGACCTAAATTCTAAAATCTCAGAACCGTTATTTTTTATTTTTGTCTGTTTTTGATTATTGATTATTGCTCGCCCCCACATTAACTTTACTAAATACATGCCATAATTTATTTACTATCTTTCGCTTCTCTTAACTAATATTATTATTCTAATGTAAAGTTAGTGTGGTGGGATATTGAAACTTTCTCTTTGGATATTAGAATTTTTATTTTTGACATTTGACATTTGACATTTGACTTTATTATTGGTTAGTGTGGTGGGATATTGAAACTTTCTCTTTGGATATTAGAATTTTTATTTTTGACATTTGACATTTGACATTTGACTTTATTATTGGTTAGTGTGGTGGGGATATTGAAACTTTCTCTTTGGATATTAGAATTTTCTATTTGTGCCGCCCCCACACTAACTTTCATTAAGCTTCAAGAGATTTCTTGATACGTTTCTTAAGATGGTTAAGCGCTTGAGCTCGCAGTTTAAGGTTATGTTCACGATGATGTGCTTCATCTCTTGAAGCGTAAGCTTCGTAATACACTATCTTGTAAGGAGCTTTCAATTTGGTGGCATACACTTCCTTGTGGTTGTGACATGCCAGCCTATTTATTAAATTATTTGTATAGCCGATATAGTGAGTATGATACTTTATACTTTTTAGTATATATACGTAATACATATATCTACTTTTAAATAATTTAATAAATTGAAATGAAAGTTAGTGTGGGGGTGCCGAAGGTGGGATTTGAACCCACACGCCAATAGGCACAGCGTTCTGAACACTGCGTGTCTACCAATTCCACCACCTCGGCAAGCATAAATTATATGGGTATATTAGCAAAAATAAGTTAACGTTCCCAATGTTTACCCAGACACTTAGAAACTTTTGAAAAAATTGATAAATCAATTTTTACCCCAATTTTGTTGATGTCAAAAATGTATAAAGAACATATTGTTGCCCGAGAGCGTATTTCTAATCTTTCGAATTGATCGACCCAAAATTAAAGTTTCTAAGTAGTCGGGGACACCTCGGCATAAAGATATAATGTATCTCTTTTTAAAAACAAATTAAAATTGTATATTAGCTAAAGAGACCTGCCCCCACACTAACCTTTGGTTAGTAGTGGAGCGAAGCGTCTAGCCCCCACATTAACTTTACTAAATACATAATATAATTTGTTTAAAATGTTTATAGCCCTTAACTAATATTACCGTTCTATTGTAAAGTTAGTGTGGGGGAGCGAAGCGTCTAGCCCCCACATTAACTTTACTAAATACATAATATAATTTGTTTAAAATGTTTATAGCCCTTAACTAATATTACCGTTCTATTGTAAAGTTAGTGTGGGGGAGCGAAGCGGGGCCACCTCGGCAAGAATAAATTATATGGGTATATTAGCAAAAATAAGTTAACGTTCCCAATGTTTACCCAGACACCTCAACAGATAAGTCAAAAATCAATATAGTGTATTTTTTATTTTTGGCTTTTATTTAAATATTAATTATTGGTTGTTATAGATTTTCTTTGGGCCACTTTGGCTTTATTTTAATTACCAAAATTTATTATGACCGGTTGGTCATTATATACAGTAGATAAAAACTTTATGAAAACGAGTTGATATCAAACGTTATTTGAACGATCGTCTTTGATTAATATATCATTTGTCAATATTTGCTAACGAATTTGAGAATGAATTATAAATTTGATTATCATCAATTTTTAACTTTTTATAATAGGCGCTGATATAATCTGGGCTATTCAAAAATATGGCTGGTCTGTCCGAATAAATTAACTCTTGTAATTCGATTAAATTTTTAGTAATTTGAGCTTTATCGCTAGTGGTATGATTGATTTCTAGAATGGCATCAACCTCTGAATTTTTATAGACCGATAAATTAAGACCTAAATCACTCGTTTGGTTAGAATGTCAAAAATAATATAAATCAGGATTAATTGTATAGGTTTCACCGAACAATAAGGCATCGTAATTCCTATTTTTTAAATAATCTTTGTATAATTCTTGCAATGGCACAATTTGTAAATTAATTTTAGCACCAAGTTGTTCTCAATCTTTTTTGACCATATCAGCTAAATGTATCAGCTCATTATTAGATGGTAATAATAAAGAAAACTCTAAGTTAGTTTTAGTTTTACCATTTCATTTTTCTAAAACACCATCACCATCTTTATCTACATAGCCAAGATCTTTTAATTTACTTTTAGCCAATTCCAAATTGTAAATATTTTTGTTTAACTTTTCATGGTAACCAATAAAACTACTAGCAATTGGAGCATTAAGTAACTCAGCGTCGCCAAAAAATATAGTTTCGATAATAGCTTGTTTATTCACCGCCATATCAAGTATTTCGTTTAGTGTTCGATTTGTCAACAACGGGTTTTTTTGATTTAAAAATATAGCGTAATAGCGTGGCAATTTTAAATGGTTTAATCGAATTCGATTTTTTTGATGAATTAAATCTTTTTGGTAAGGAGTCAATTCTTTTATCATATCGATATTGCCTTTCACAAAAGCAGCAAAAGCCTCTTCACTATTTGCGAAAAACTTGACATTAATTTTTTCAATAAATGAATTTTTAAAATATCTTTTGTTACGCTTAAGTGTCATATTAATAATGTTGCCTACTTTATTTTTTTCAACCTTGGATATCATATATGGACCTGAACCGATTGGCTTGATATTTAACTCATGGACTGAAAACTGCTCAGGCGTGACCGATTCTCATAAATGCTTAGGCATAATTTTAAACCCCAAATAATTGTAGAAATTTGACTGTGAAACTGGCACGGTTATTTTTATCATCAATTCACCAAGTTTTTCAACCTTTGTATCCTTGAACAAACTAAAATAAGGACTCTTGTAATCGTAGTTTTTTATTGTGTTCATAGTAAAAACGACATCATCAGCAGTTAATTTTACGCCATCATGAAAATATACATTGTCCCTTAAATAAATCTCGTAAACAGTTCTTGACTCATTGATAATAATATCTTCGGCCAAATTATTTTCAAATCCACCTTGACCATCTTCTTCAATAATACCGCTATAGACCATATTAATCAATTCTTGTTCAGCGTCATTGTTTTGGCTAATAATTGGGTTTAAAGTTTTTGGTGATTCTCAAGTGCCATAATTCAAAACTCCGCCGGGCACTGGTTTTCAAACAGTAATTTTGTCTAAGGTTCAGGATATAATTTTTATCAAACTTATTATGATTAGCATTAAAAACAAAAAAGCCATAAGCTTTTCTTTAATTGAAAAGTCATTTCACAAGCGATTGATTTTTTTAAACTTAAACATGTTTTGGTTTAATGTTTAGACACTATTTTACTACAAAAATCATAATCGAAGCGACAATAAATATCGTCATCAATACAATAGTAAAAATATGAAGTGATTTTTCTAAACCTCGCTTTTTCATATAATTAGTTGAAGATCCACCTAAAAAGCCAGATAACCCACCACCTTTTTGTTGCATCATTATTAGAACAATTAAAATAATCGAACTGACAATTTGTACTATCGAAATGATTTTATGTATCATAATGAATTTTTATTATATTTTATGTAAGCGATTTAATTGCTGTTTAAACCAACTACTAAATTAACGGCAAAGCTAATTAAACCAATGATAAAAGTTACTTTGAACAAGGTAAAATTGTTATTGATAGTCAAAGCCTTGGTAAAATTATTGGTTAACATCACTATTCCCATATTGACAATAATCGAGAGTAATCCCAATGTTAAGACCATCAATGGCTTCAACAATATATCAAGAATTGGTTTTATAATTAATGTTAAAGCCGAAAAAACCGCCAAAAACATCAATAATGTTTTTAAATCTTTAGTTATGGCTATCTCCGTAAAAATCTTTTGACAAACATATAGACCCAATCAAGTTGTCAACATCAAAGCCACAAATTTTTTGACTAATTTAAACATAATTCAATTTTTATAATTCTATCAAATTTTTTAGTAAAAGTCAAAGGTAGCGCTAATCTCCGCTCGGATATAAAGATTAAAGTTTTTATTTTTTGATTTTTTATCTTGTTTTTATTTTTTGATTATGGTATATTTTAATTAATAAAAACCTAAAACTTTATCAATATGCTTGACCAATTACTGAGATCAGAAACCAGTGATCAAAAAATTATTCAAATCATTCGCAAAAATCTACCAACCATTGTTAGTATTTTTGCTCTCAAACCAATTAGCCAACTATTAAATCACAGTGTTACGATTAGCATTAAAGATGAGTATTTTGAAAAAGTTGGAAATTCGTCAGGTTTTATTGCTACTACCAATGGCTTGATAGTCACTAATTTTCATCCAATTTCTAATCGCCAATTGGTCTATAAAATACTCTGAAACGATAAATTTTTTGACTGTGCCCTATTTCATTATGATGACGTTAATGATATTGCGGTGCTTAAATTACAAAGTGATAAAAAACAAATTTTTCCTACAGTGACATTAGGTGATGCAACCAACATCTCCTTAGGCGAAACAGTTATTACTATTGGCAACGTTTTAGATGAATTTGAAAAAACAGTTTCGAAAGGTATTGTTTCCGGGCTATCTCGATACGTGAAAGCTGATAGCAATTATCGAGGTATTTTAGAATACAAGGGATTGATTCAAACCGATGCGGCTATTAATCCTGGTAATTCTGGCGGGCCATTAATCAATATGCGCGGTCAAGTTATTGGTATTACTACTTTGGCGGTTAGTGGTGTTGAAAATATTGGACTGGCAATACCCATTAATCCTGTCAAAAAAATTATTCGTGACCTAAAATCATTCGGAGCCATCAAACAAGTTTCACTGGGCGTTAGATATATTATTATTGATGATTTAACCAAGCAAACTTACAATTTACCAGTTAATTATGGTGCTTTTATAATCTATGATACCAGTCAACCAAGCATTATGACGGGTAGTTTAGCTGAGAAAAACGGGCTTAAAGAAGGAGATATTATTTTAGAGATAAATAATCAACAAATCAATCTAAAACATCCAATCAGTGAATATTTGAAAGATGTTTGCATCGGCGATGTTATAAAACTTAAAATTTTGCGTGATCAAAAGGAATTAATGATTAAAATCAATGTAGTTAATGCATAAATTCATTAAAACCAGTTTTGTATTGTAGGGCTTCAGTTATGTGTTTTGGTAAAATATCGTTACTCTCTTCAAGGTCAGCTATCGTTCGGCTGATCTTGATTATTTTATGGAGTGATCTCATTGTTAAAGCATATTTATCCATAGCCGTTTTTAAAATCATTTTTAGTTCATTATTAAGCGGACAATAAAGCTCAATATCTTTGACATTCATTTCACCATTTAGCAAAATATGGCGTTGATTATCTTTGAATCTCGATAATTGTTTTTGACGAGCATCAACAATCTTCTTCTTTATCTGTTGATTTTCATTTTTATTACTTGGTTGGAATGCTTTTTCGAAATCAACACTATTGATATTGATCTGTAAATCGATACGATCCAAAATTGGCCCCGATATTTTTTTCTGGTATTTGAGAATATTATTAGCGGTGCAGTTACATTCGTGACGATCATCATTCAACCATCCACACGGACAAGGATTCATAGCGGATATCAATATAAATTTAGCTGGAAAAGTTAAGCTGTCTTCAACTCGCGTGATTGTTACATTGCCCTCCTCAAGTGGTTGGCGTAAACTCTCAAGGACTAATCTATTAAATTCTGGAATTTCATCTAAAAACAAAATACCACGATGAGCCAAACTAATTTCTCCTGGTTTTGGCACTGTGCCTCCACCAACAATTGACGCCACTGAGGCACTATGATGAGGCGATCGAAATGGCCTTTTATTAATTAATGGATTTTGAGAATTTAAATGTCCGGCAGCACTATAGATTTTGGTTATTTCCAATGCTTCTGGTAATGTTAATGGCGGTAAAATATTGGCCAAAGCTTTAGCCAATAGTGTTTTGCCAGATCCAGGTGAGCCAACCATAATTAAGTTATGACCACCACTAGCACTAATCATCATCGCCCGTTTAGCGGTATATTGACCACGAATATCACCAAAATCAACTTCGTTGGTTGGCGAATAACTATTTAAAAAATCGTCGATATTTATTTTGCTTTCCGCATAGGTTAATTTATTTTCCAGATAATCGATTACTTCTTTTACGCTATTTAGAGCGATGACTTTTATTTCTTTTTTAATCATTAATGCTTCCATTTCATTTTCTTTAGGAATTATAATTTCTTTAAATCCCTTATTCTCAGCCATTTCGGTAATACTAATTACCCCATTCACTGGTTTTAATAATCCATCTAAAGTGATTTCGCCAATAAATAACATATTATTCAGTCGTTCTTTATTAACTGCTAATTGTTGGCTAGCGATCAGAAAAGCAATGCTAATTGGCAAATCAAAACTCGAACCAGCTTTTTTAATATTAGCTGGCACTAAATTCACGATCACTTTTTTATTAATTCTGAGAGGCGATTCCAACTTCAAATTATTAATGGCCGAACCAACCCTTTGTCGTGATTCCTTAATAGCACTATCGGCCAAGCCAACTATATCAAAAGAATGCATTCCTTTTGACACATCCGTCTCAACTTCTATCAAAACCGCATCCAACCCTAAGGTTGTTGCCGAAAATATTTTAGCTGGCATAAACAAAAAATTATTTATTTTGTTAATTAGCCATTAAATTAAATATTCCATTTCAATTTGTAAAATATAATTTTTTACTGAATGAGCGGGTGAGCAGAATCGGACTGCCGTCTTCTCCATGGCAAGGAGATATAATAGCCACTATACGACACCCGCTTAATTTATATTATTATATCATTTTTTTAGCAATAGTCAATAATTAGTCATAAAAATGAAAAGTTAGTCATTGACAAAAGTTTATAAATTTGAAACAATATACATTGTAACAATATTAAAACCGCTTTATTATGCTTAACAATACACAAATTACGACTTACCAGGCTCAATTAGAATCAGAAAAAAAGAAAATTCAACAAGAATTATCTAATTTTGGCGTTGCCAAGAAAAATGATCCTCATGATTTTGATTCTTTTATGCCCAGCATTGGTTTGTCTGAAGAAGACAATGCTTTAGAAGTTAGTGAATATTTGAACAAATTATGCGCTGAATCATTATTGGAAGCTCGATTAAAAGAAATAGTCGAGGCCTTGCATAAAATAAAAACTGGCACTTTTGGTATTTGTGAAAAGTGTCACCAAGATATTGAAATCAAAAAACTGGACGTTAATCCAGCTTCTGATTTTTGTATTAATTGTGGTAAATATCTAAATTAAATTGTTATTTTTTATCCCCCTTTTTTTCATTGGGGCTGCTTTTTTTTGATCGATCAAAAGTTGATCACAGTTCTTCAAGTCCACTCAAATCAAGTTTCGTCGTAACTTCTTTGCCACTTTTTTTAAGTTCAACGCGTTGTTTTGAAGCCCAAATAGCAGCTGTTACCGGGGCAAATAACAAACCAGTCGAAAATGAAAACAAAAATTCCAATCCTTTCCAGGCAGTCAAAGTTTTCATCGTTGATCAAAAGCCAGGAGAAACACTTTGATGTCTGTTTAGTTCTTGATTCGTCGATGGCATTCGGGTATCACCAGCATTAGTGGTAGCGGTGGTTGGTCGTTGTGGTCTTAGCCCATCTGGCAGAGCATCTTCGGCATTATCATCTTCGCTTGGGTTGTCCGGTAATTCATTGGCATTCAATTCTTTTAGAAAATCTACTATTGTTTGTATATCGCTTTCTGTGTGTTCATCCACACTCAAAAAATCTTGTATAAAGTTGTTTAGATCGTTTACCAACTCTTTACTATCAATGTCAGCTAATGTGTTTGGGTTAAAGCCAGCATTTAAATATTTATCATAAAAAGAAGTGATTGCTTTATAGTTTTCGGTGTTATCTTTATTATTGATAATATTTTTTTCGATTTCCTGTTTCAAATTTACAACATCAATTCGATCGAGAATTTGTTTAAGCCAGTTGGTATCAGGGGTACGCAGTGATTCTTCGGACTTTTGTAGTTTTTGCAGAAAATCAATAAGATCAAAATATGGTACCTCGGGTGGATTGGCTCTAGTTTCTCGGATTTTTTCTAATAAATCATTAATATTTTGTTTCAATTCTTCCGAACCAGTTTGCTGAGACATATTTAACAATCATTCCTCTCTGTCAAAAGAAGCTTGAGTACCAAAATAAGTTTCAAAAAATTCATTAATATTTTTATCTTCTAACATTAACCTAGTCGCCATATTGATTATTCGTCTATCATTAATTTCTATCAATGGATCAAATGGATCATTTCCTTTTTCGATTAAACTTTGAACGTATCTTTGTTTTTCTTCTTCGCTGGCGTCTTCCTTAAAAACTTCAAGCATTTTGTTTATATTGTGTTCTAATTTTTTTAAATTTAACGTTGCCAATTCCATTTTTTCTTGTAGTTCTTGATCATTCGTTTCGATTTTTTTGTTATCAATTACTGTTACAATTTCATCAAGGTTTTTAGCTTTTAAAAGGTGTTTATAGTATTTATCATCCTTTGAATTTATAATATGGGCATCTTCAATTTTTTGCTTTTTAGATGGTTTTTCTTTTTCTTCTAGTTCATCAGTAACAGTTTCAGCTTTATTTGTAGCTGGCTCGGTTTCTATTGGGCTTTTATTATCTAAATTAGAAACTTTCTCTGGTTTTTGATCAACCCTGGTTGGTTCTTTTTTGATCTTTGGTAGTTCTATCATATTTTGATATTATATTTTTGTTAACTTTATTATACCACAAATTGGTTGCTTAATCAAATATGATTATACTAATTAATTGCTTAAACAATTACAGTCATTTAAGCCATTTTGGACGAAAGACCTTTATTGTCACGATCAAAATCGATAAATAAGTGATTAGATAAGACAGATTATCAATCAATCCTTTGGCAAAATAAACGACTACATTTTTTTCAGTAGGCACAACTCCGATAAAGGATGGCGAAACCAAAAATGGTCCATAACCGCCCTTCACTTTTCAAGTCGGGAAATAAGAGATTTTGATCAAATGTAATTTACCAATATTTTCCGTCGAAAAAGTTAATTTATTTTCTTTAAGTTCATTGATTTTTACAGGTAAAATATCGGTTTGACGATCAGATTTTTCTAAAATATTTTTTTGTCAATTATTTTGATAAAATACAATTGGCTGATTAATATTCTCTCCTTTATACCAACTGATCGATTCTTTTATCCAATCCTTTTGTTTTTTAACGATTTGAAAATCATTATAAACATCAACTAAGTTATTAGCTGGTAATTCATAGACCGAAAATGGGCCGACATTATTTAACCAAGTCATATTTTCTTTAGCTAATTGTTTTATATTATCGGTATAGGCCACAAAATAACGTGCATTAGCCATCTTTAAGTGTTCTACTCCCTTTTTAAAATCAAATGGCGGGTATTCAAAGCCAGCAATGGCTGACGTTGGACTTTGGGTGGTTTCGGTTTGATTAATAAAATGAAATGGGCCGAAAACCGATGACTCGATCAACAATCCTTCAAAAGTTGGTTTGCCAGTCAAAACTGGTAAATTTTCTAAGAAACGAGGTGTGCCAAACGTATCATATTCGGGACGATATTCTCACATAATTTTACCATAAGGTAAACTCTTTAAGTATTCAAATAAAGGTAACGCGCCACTTCGATACGCCTCTTTATCTTCAAACCCCTTATAATTTCATTCCATTCAGAATGGTATGTATTTTACAATTGATTTGACTTTTGTGTTTTTACCAAGAATAAAATTTGGATCAATTAATATTAAATTTCACAAAATTATTATTACTACTAATACTATATTGAACAATTTTGATTTGATAGTTATTTCTTTTATTAGATAACCAAGGCCAATTGAACCCATCAAAATATAACTCATAATAAAGAATGGTAGAAATCGAGTATTATAAATTGGTGAATTGTTAATGACTAAAAACAACACTAAATTACTCAAACTCAATATTAAAAAATTTAGAATTTTCTTGTTATGATTTTTAATTAAAAAGAACAATCCAACTATTGATGCTAATCAAAACAGTTGCAACGTGGCGGGAAACATTTCACTTAATTTAATAGTTCTATATCAACTCATCACGCTGGTATAAGATCTATAATATAAAAAAGGGATTGATCAAAAGGCCGTTATACCAAAAGCTAATCCAAAAACTTTAAGCGCATAAATTGCTTTTTTAAGTCGATTTTGGCTAACCACCATCAACAACGTGGCATATAAGGTGGCACTAATCACTGGGAACGGGTGAGATAAGGCCATAATGGCCAATACTAAAGTATTTGGTATTAAATATTTATTTTCTCTCATACCTCTGTCGAACAATCCAAAGAATAGAAAAAATAGAGCAAATGAAAACGAATAAGAGAATTCACCGGCCAGGGTGCTCGGAATATTAGCGCCATAAATACTGAAATCTTCTAAAAATAAGAACATAATCGAACCCACAGCGCCAATTTCTGGTATAAAATTTTTGAATTTTAAAAATTTTAATCCAAAATAAACGCAAATTGGTAATAATAAAGTACCCAAAAGGGTGGTTAGTTTAAAAGCAACATTTAATTTAAGAATAAAACTCAAAAGCGTGGAGATCACAAACATAAGTGGCGGATAAAAATATAAAAAAGGAAAACCACCATATCAATCATGAGTTCAGGTTTTTATAGTTGGAAATATCGAAGCCAACTTATAAGCAATGTAATTATGTGAGCCAGTGTCACCACCGGCAACCATAGTGTCCGTGAAGATTAAATTTCAAGGTATTTGGGCAAATAAAAAAATATAAATCAATAGCATAATTAATAGGCTAATTAATCAAGGCGATTTAACTAAGTTACCTATTTGTTTTTTTCACATCATAATTAAAAATAATTTTTATTAAAACGAATTTTCAAAATATCAAAAAACATAATAATAACATCTTTTAATTTAATAGTGGTAGTATTTTTGGTGGTGTTCATAACTACTGGTAATTTACTAATCTTTTGGTGATGTATTTGTGCTAAACGTAATAGTTCAATGTCAATTGTAAAGTTATTAATACACATTTTGTCTTTCACCTTATCGATAAATGTTTTTTTAAAACCTTTTAATCCACATTGAGTATCATAAATATCTCATCAAAACAAAAGTCGAATGATGATATTTATGGCTGAATGAGTAACATTTCTTAAAAAACTATCTTGAAAACGATGGCGATAGCCAATCACAATATCCGATGATGTAGTTTGAAATTGCTCATATAGCTTAGCAATATTTTCTAATCCATAAGGCAAATCAGCATCAGTAAAAATAATAATATCACCAGTTGCTAAATCAAAGCCATGGCGAATAGCTGCTCCCTTGCCGAGATTTTTAGAATGATTAATAATCTTGATGCGGTTATTAAAAATTGCCAATTGCTCTAAAGTTTTATCAAAACTGCCATCGTTTACTACGATAATTTCGCTATCATTGAATTTATCAATCAGTTTTTGAATGTTGGTCTGTATAAAGGGTTCAGCGTTGAAAGCTGGTATGATTATGCTTAAATTCATAAATTATTTTTTAATCATACTTTTAGTTTATCAAAACTTTTGTTTTTAATCAATCTTTATGATATAATATTAGTAATAATTTATTTTAGCTTAGATATGAAAAATCAAAAAGTTTGTTTAATTATAATTGATGGTTGGGGGATTGGCAAACAAGACCATACCAATCCATTATTTTTATATAAAGCTCCATTTTTTGAAACATTAAAACAAAATTATCCATATTATGCTTTACAAACCTCGGGTATAGCTAGTGGGCTGAAATTTTTGGAAGAAGGTTCAAGTGAAGTTGGTCATTTAATTATTGGCTCCGGGAAAACCGTTTATCAAACTAAAACTCGAGTTGATCAAAGTATTCAAGATGGGTCTTTTTTGGCTAACCCAGTATTATTAAGCACGATTAATCATGTCAAAACCAACAATAGCTGTTTACATCTGATTGGGATGATTAGTTCGAATGAAACAATTTCGTCTTTAGACCATCTGATCTCATTAATTTATATGGCCAGGAGCAATGGACTTAATAATTTATGTATCCATTTAATTTCCGATGGCAAAGACAGCCCTCGGAATGAAGTAATTGATTTAATTGCCAAGCTTCAAAACGAAGCTAACCATTTAGGCGCCATAAACATTGGATCAATTAGCGGTCGTTTTTATGCATTAAACGAGCACAGTGAATTATATTTAGATAAGTTTTACAGTTTTTTAATTAATAAAAAACCAACAATGGTTAATAATTTAAACGATTATTTATTAACTTTAAAAAACAAAAACATTAGTGATGAATTTATAGAATCATTTGCGGTAGAAAATTCTTTTCGGCCCATTGATACTAACGATGGCTTAATATTTTTTAATTTAAAACCCAACTCTTTTCCATTTGAATATTTAGCAGATAAACTTTTGAAAAATCGTGCTGGTATTACTAATTTGCAAATTGCGAGTTTAGCCGAACTCAAAAAAGAATTAAATATTGCCGTGGCTTTCCCTAATGAAAAAATTGACCAATGTTTGTCAGCGGTTTTAGCACAGCATCAAAAACGTCAAGCCCATCTTAGCGAAGCTATAAAATCATTACACGTTACTTATTATTTTAATGGTTTAAATCCTAAACCATTCCAAAATGAATATTGATTTATTTTACCCTCTGATCCAACCCTTAATTTTAAAGAAAATCCTTACTTAGCCGCTGCTAATATTACCGAACGTGCTCAGCAAATTATTGATGAAAACATTTATGATTTTTTGTTAATTAATTATCCAAATGCCGATATGGCTGGTCATACCGGCGATATGGATGTTGCCAAAACAACTATTTCAATATTAAATCACGAATTAGAGCAATTAATTAATTATGGATTAAAGCACGACTATGTATTTCTTGTTTCGGCTGACCATGGTAATATTGAAAAAATGAAAAATCCATTTACTGGTGAAGCCGAAGCCAGTCACAATGATAGTTTTGTGCCAATTCATTTTGTGGCTAATCAATGGAAAAATCCACAATCGCTGACTCAAGCTGAAGTGCTAGCCCATGAAAAAACCGCCATTGGCATTTTAGCCGATATTAGTCCAACGATATTAGACATTTTTGATATCAAACCACCAATTGAAATGACTGGTCATTCATTGCTAAATATTATTAAGTTATCATAATTTATGAACCAGTCGATAATTAACAAAATTAAAACTAGTCCCAAATTGCCCGGGGTTTATATTTTTTCTAATCAACGCGAAATTGTTTATATTGGTAAAGCAACGGATTTGAACCAACGATTAAAATCTTATTTAGACGAAAATCTAGCCAAGAATAAAACTATTGCCAAATATGCCAATCATTTAACCTGACGCATCACTCAAAATGATGTGGCAGCATTATTATTAGAATCAAAATTGATAAAAAAACATTTACCACGCGTTAATGTTATTTTTAAAGACAATAAAAACTATTTTTTTGTTCACATTACGGCTGATACTTTCCCCAAAGTATTGATTACTCACAATCAACAAGTAACCAGTGGCACTTTGATTGGCCCATTTACATCGGGCACTCATTTAAAAATATTGTTAAAATTATTACGTTTTATTTTTCCATTTTGTACTTGTCAACACAACCACCAAAAACCATGCATTAACAGCCAAATTAATTTATGCCCAGGGTTTTGTTGTTTATCATCTCAAACTGCCAGTAAAACCGATCGTTTTACTTATTTGAACAATATTAATCATTTAAAAGATTTTTTAACTTTGCCTAACAAAACATTTTTAAATAAATTATATTTACAAGTTAATCATTTTATTGCCAAACAAGAATTTGAACAAGCCAACTTAATAAAACAGCAAATCTTAGCTATTGATAACATTGTGAAACATAATAAATTTGTTCACACTCAAGTCAACGACTTCCAAGAGTCATTAATTGAACTCAGCAAAATTTTTCAAACAACTCATTTAATTCAAGATATTGAAATGTATGATGTTTCTAATATTGCTGGGAAATTTGCTACCGCCTCACTCGTATTTTTTTCTGGTGGTAATCCCAATAAAAAAGAATATAAAAAATTTAAAATTCGCTATACCAATTTATCACCCAATGATACCCTTATGCTTAAGGAAGCGTTTTGACGTCGTGTCAATAACCCTCATTGACGAAAGCCCGATTTGATTTTAATTGATGGCGGGATCGCACAGCTTAATGCTGCGATATCAATTTTTACCCAAAATGACGATTTTAAGGATGTTTTGTTAGGATCACTAGCTAAAGGTAAAAAACAATTATTGGTCTACATTAATCATCAAATTCAATATATATTGCTTAGCGAGTTAAAGCCAGGATTAAAAAACTTATTAATCGCTATCCAAAATGAATCTCATCGTTTTGCTATTGAGTATCATCACAAACTTTATCAGCAACAATTAAAAAATGGCCAATAGGCCATTTTTTTAATTCGATTTTTTTTGGTTGAGATAATCAATAATTGGTTGATCACCCATTAAACAATCACCTGCATAATACATTAGTGGTACACCTCAATTCTCACCCAAATTACATTCTTGGGCTTTTTTTAGTGCCAACGCCAAATTATCTTTATCGGTTTTTGGATCGTCAATTTTTAAGGTTTTAACTGTTAAGGTTAAATTTTCTGCATTATCTTTTAAATATTTTTTGACAATCTCGCAATGTGGGCAAGTACTCGAATAAAATACTAATACCGATTCATCATCTTCTTCTTCTTGAGTTGGCGACGTTATCTCAATTTCTTTATTTTCTAACTGCAGATCAGTGGTGCCACTGGTTAAGCTACTGATAAAATAAGCACCAAAGCTACCGAACAAGAAGATAATTAAAATGATTAACGTTCAAAATTTTGTATTCTTCATAATATTTTGTTTAATTTTGTTATTGTATTTTTGGATGTTGGACATTAGAATTTTCTATTTGTGCCGCCCCCACACTAACTTTCATTAAGCTTCAAGAGATTTCTTGATACGTTTCTTAAGGCCATTGGGAGATTAATTGCAGCTGTTATCTTTTAAATTATGCATTTTTGATTTTTTGAATATTGGATGTTGGACATTAGAATTTTCTATTTGTGCCGCCCCCACACTAACTTTCATTAAGCTTCAAGAGATTTCTTGATACGTTTCTTAAGATGGTTAAGCGCTTGAGCTCGCAGTTTAAG
>JAKJEE010000033.1 GCA_022705625.1 Patescibacteria group bacterium | reverse complement strand
ATCCCCTACACTAACCAATAAAAAAGTCAAATGTCCCCCACACTAACTTTACGTTAGAATTACAATACTTACTAATGGACGTAATCGTAATAAATAATTCTTATCACATCCATAGTAAAGTTAATGTGGGGGCAGGCGCCAGTCAAAAAAGAGAAGCTCCAATATCCAATATTCAATATCCAAAGAAAAAGTTTCAATATTCAAAGAAAAGCCAAAAGTCAAAAATGAAAATCAAAGATGAATGACAATAAATAATTCAATGATTAAAACATTTGTGAATATAGCCGTATAAATTAAAAATACCCTTGTCAAATAATACTAAAAGTGGTTACATTTAGTAATAAGTTTATCGCGATAAAACAGTCAAATTAAGCCGTTCTATGTGATGTAAGAGTTATGGTTAGTATACTAAAAATACGGTCAAAAGTCAATAGATATTAAATTCGTTTTTAATTTATTAAAGTCTTATAGGTTGTAAATCTATAAACAGTATGATAAAATAAGTTTATTGGAGAGGTCGCATAGTGGTCGAGTGCGTATGATTGTTTCCAATTTGTTTATTGAAAATAATTACAAATTGTAATCCCGTTCATAGCGGAAAGGTGCAGGAGTGGTTTAACTGGCAGTCCTGGAAAGACTGTGTATCGAAAGGTACCGCGAGTTCGAATCTCGCCCTTTCCGCTATGGATTCGGGAGAAAGCGTGTATACCGAAAGGTATCGAGGGTTCGAATCCCTCTCTCTCCGCATCTAAATTATATTTAAAATTTTTCTATGGATCAAAATAGTTTAGAAAATCTTGTAAAAGAAATAGTGGAAAAAGCTTCTGTTCTTAAAGATAAATATGTTGAGGAAAAGAATGCACCGGTAAATTATGCTTGCATTTTCTAACAAGATGGCAGTGAATTCAATGATTTAGTAGAAATTACCAAACAGATAGGAAGTATTATTAAAGATACCCCAACTGGACCACTTTTTCATATACATTCTATAAATACAGTTTCTGGACAACTTAAATTATTGAAAATTCGTCAACCAGATAAAACTAGACCTGAACAAGGTGATGCAGATTTTACAGTAGATAATTTCGAAGATTTTAAGAAGAAATATATTTATCAAGATCATTTTAAATTAATTCCACGTGATGGTTTCGAGATGATTGAATTAATGGATAATGAATTTGATGTAAGATCATATTTTTCTAATCCACCTTTGGATAAACAACTTAATATCAATTAATTTTTAAACGTTTAACGGCGGTAAGGTCTCCGTTATTTAGTTTTAATTTGTTCTAAAGCTTTAATTCTTTCTTCCATTGGTGGATGAGTCAGTCATAATTTATTAAATCAAGTTACTTTTTGCTTGGATGGATCAGCGATATACAAGTTACGAGTATAGTCATTTATTTTATTCATTGATTTTGGATAACTTGATATTTTTTGCAAAGCTGAAATTAATCCTTCTGGATATCTGGTCAGTAAGGCAGCGGATGAATCGGCTACAAATTCCCTTTTGCGAGAAATGGCTAATTGAATTAAAGTGGCGACAATTGGCGATAAAATAGCAACCCCAATAAAGGCCAATAACATTATAGATGAACCAATACCGCTACGATCATTATCTTTCGAGCCATGATCAAAATGACCCATACGTAAAACGATATTTGATAACCAAGTTATGGCCGTAGCCAGTATAACTACTAAGCTAGCAATTAAAATATCATAATTTTTAACATGGGCTAATTCGTGAGCAATGACTGCTTCGAGTTCAGTTTTGTTTAATACTTGTAGCAAACCAGTAGTTACACAAATAACTGAATGTTTCGGGTTTCGACCAGTTGCAAAAGCATTTGGCGATTGGTCGTTGATAATATAAATTTTTGGCATTGGCAGACCTGCAGTAATACAAAGATTTTCTACTAAGTGGTAAAGCTCTAGATTGTCATCGTAATTCACCAGCTTGGCATTAGACATCGATAAAATAATTTTGTCTGAGAACCAATAACTAACGAAGGAAGAAATAATTGCATAAATTAAAGCTATATAAATATAGGCATCATTTTTTGTATAATAATATATGCAATACCCAAAAACACCAAAGATTATGATAAAAATCGATAGTAGTAGATAGGTTTTGAGAATATTATTCCGAACGTTATTATAAAGATTCATAATGATAATTAAAATTTAACATTTATATTTTTGGCTTCTTCAAGTGAAATTTCTAATAAAGGTTTTTTCTGATAGTTAAATAATTTAGCAAAAATATTAGTAGGAATGGATTCGATTAAAATATTATAATCTTTAGTAACATTATTATAAAAACGACGAGCAGATTGAATTTTGTTTTCGGTGTCGACTAATTCGGATTGTAGAGACAAAAAGTTTTGGTTAGCTTTTAAATCTGGATAATTTTCAAAGGAAACAAGAATACTGCTGATATTTTTTGAAATTTCTTGATTTAGTTTATCACTTTCTTTAAAATCAGAAGTAGAAAGAGCTTGAGATCGTAATTCGGTAATTTTTTCTAACACTTCTTTTTCGTGGTTCATATAACCCTTGACGGTTTCGATCAAATTAGGGATAAGATCAAAACGTCTTTTGAGCTGAACGTTAATATCGGCGTTAGCCTCTTCGACATGATTTTTGGAGCGGATTAATTTATTGTAAATAGAAATTACAATTAAAATTAAACCAACTAAAATAATAAAAATATACATATTTTTTATTTAGAATGTTTATTAAGTTTTTTTTCTTCGTTATCGACCCAATTTTTGTAACGTTTTTTAATCTCAGCTTGATCCTTCTCTATGTCGGTGTGCCTTTTAATCATATCTTTGGTGATTTTATCTTGGTCGTGTCTTGAATAATAATCAAAGATAGCTTCAAACAAGGCATCAGTCGACAAAAGTGAGCAATGAACTTTAGTGGGTGGCAAACCATTTAAGTTTTTGACGATATTTTGTTTACCAATTTTTAATGCGGATTGAAGAGTTTTGCCCTTAGCTAAAGAAGTCATAATTGAAGAAGTGGCAATGGCGGCGACGCAACCAAATGTTTCAAATTTGATATCCGAAATAATATCTTGATTTTTTTTATCTTTTTTAACTTTTATATAAATAGCCATAACGTCACCACAAACAATGTTGCCGGCTTTGCCAATACCATCAGGGCTTTTTATTTTTCCGTAATTTACCGGATTTTGAAAAATTTGAAGGACGCGTTTTGAATATTGCATAAAAAATAATACTTAATTAATAAATTTTGTTAAAATGAATTGTTAAATATGATAATGTAGTGATAATAATGTTAATATGGAGTATAAGCCAAAAGTCCCCCACACTAACTTTACGTTAGAATTACAATACTTGCTAATGGACGCAATTGTAATAAATAATTCTTATCATATCTATAGTAAAGTTAGTGTGGGGGTATGCTATAATTTAAAAGGCGAAATACTACGCAATTTATTGATGGTGTCGGGGAGAACTTTTAATAAATAATTTACCTCTTCATTAGTGGTAAAACGACCGATTGACAAACGAATAGTGCCATGAGCTTGCTCGGGTTTAAAACCAAGAGCCATAAGCACATGGCTGGGTGATAATGATAAACTAGCACAAGCTGAAGCGGAAGAAGCACAAATATTATTATCATCTAGTAAATAAACTAATGATTCACCCTCGATATAATCAAAACGGATGCTAATAATATTAGGAATTTGAGTGTTTAAAGTGCCATTTAAATAACAATTGGGTAATTTGGTTTGCAAAGTTTTTACAATTTTGGTTTTTAGTTTTAGGGCTTTTTGCCAATCGGTTTTTTGACGTTTAATAGCAATTTCGGCCGCTTTATAAAATCCAACGATAGCTGGTAAATTTACAGTGCTAGAGCGAAAACCAAATTCTTGACCACCACCGTGAATTAATGGTGTGATTTTTGTTCCCTTTTTAATATATAACAAACCAGCTCCTTTGGGGCCATAAATCTTATGAGAGCTTAGCGTTAACAGATCACAACCAATTTTATTAATATTTACGTCTACTTTGCCAAAACTTTGAGAAGCATCGGTGTGAAAAAATATTGGAGTTTCGATGTTACGTTTTTGACGATTTTCTTTGACATTGTTTATAATTTTACCAA
>JAKJEE010000032.1 GCA_022705625.1 Patescibacteria group bacterium | reverse complement strand
ATTATGGCATGTATTTAGTAAAGTTAATGTGGGGGCTAGACGCTTCGCTCCACTACTAACCAAAGGTTAGTGTGGGGGCAGGTCTCTTTAGCTAATATACAATTTTAATTTGTTTTTTAAAAGAGATGTATTATATCTTTAAGCCGAGGTGGTGAACCCGACTACTTAGAAACTTTAATTTTGGGTCGATTAATTCGAAAGATTAGAAATACGCTCTCGGGCAACAATTAGTTCTTTATACATTGTTTGCGTTAGCAAAATTAAATACAAAAATTGATAAATCAATTTTTTCAAAAGTTTCTAAGTGTCTGGGTAAACATTGGGAACGTTAACTTATTTTTGCTAATATATCCATATAATTTATTCTTGCCGAAGTGGCGGAACTGGCAGACGCGCACGACTCAAAATCGTGTGAAGCAATTCATGTGGGTTCGACCCCCACCTTCGGCACCCCCACACTAACCAATAAACAAATAAAAATTCCAATATTCAATATTCAATATCCAATATTTAAAGAAAAGTCAAAAGTCAAAAGTCCCCCACACTAACTTTACGTTAGAATTACAATACTTGCTAATGGACGTAATCGTAATAAATAATTCTTATCACATCCATAGTAAAGTTAATGTGGGGGCAGGCGCCAGTCAAAAAAGAGAAGCTCCAATATTCAATATCCCCATCACACTAACTTTATGTTAGAATTACAATACTTGCTAATGGACGCGATTACCATAAATAATTCTCGTTATGTATATAGTAAAGTTAATGTGGGAGCGAAGCAATATTCAAAAAATACAAAATATCAAAAATCACCAATATCTAATATCAAAAATTAAATATTAATAAAAATAAAAAAAATAATATGGATATGATAAATACTGATGTAGTTATAAAGAACGATCAAGCGAAGACAGAAAATAATACTAAAAGAAAATTTAAAATAAATTTTAAAACTTGAGCTAAAAAATTCTTTGTTAAAAAGAATATTATTAGTTTGATGGTTATTTTTATATTGTTGTTAGGTCTTACCCAAGTGTCGGTTAATTTTGGTTATCAAATGGGTATGGTGGATAGCTTTAAAAAACAAACTCAGCTTAATTTTTGATTGAGCCAAAATATATTAGGATTTTCAAATAAAAAATCCGAAAGTGATTGATATGTATTTTGAGATGTTTGGTCAAAACTTAAAAATGAATATGTTGAGAGAGATTTATTAACAGATGAAGCATTAGTTGAAAATGCTATTCGTGGCATTGTGGCTACTACCGAAGATCAATTTTCTGAATTTTTAACTTATCAAGATTATGAGGATTTAAATGGTGAGTTAGCTGGTTCTTTTGAAGGGATTGGGGCAGAAATTGGTAAGCGAAATGGACAAGTAGTTATTATTGCACCATTGAAAAATTCACCAGCTGCTAAAATTGGCTTAAGAGCTGGTGATATGATTATCGAAGTTGATGGCAAATCGACTATTGATTTTTCAACTACAGATGTGGTCAAACTAATTAGAGGTAAAAAGGGAACAAAAGTGAATGTTACAGTTTATCGCGAGTCGATTGCTGATAAAAAAACTTTCGAAATTGTTCGCGATCAAATTAATATTCCGTCTTGTGATGTTGAATTTACAAATGACAATGTTGCGGTTTTGCGTATATATAATTTTTATGATAATTTGTTATCTGAGTTTGCCACTTCATTGGCAACTATTAAACAGAAAAATCCAAGAGGAATTATCATTGATTTAAGAAATAATCCTGGTGGTTATCTTGATGCTTATTTAGAAATGGCAGGTCATTTTTTCAATAAAGGGGAAGTGGTTTTGATAGAAGATTTTAATGGTAAACAAGAAAATGTTACGGAAATATCTAAAGGTGATGGCTTTTTAAAAAATAAAAAAATAGTGGTATTAATCAATGGGGGCACAGCTTCAGCGGCCGAAATATTAGCCGGAGCATTAAGAGATAATAATAACGTCAAAATTATTGGTGAACAATCTTTTGGTAAAGGGAGTGTTCAAGAACTAATGCCATTAAGAAACAATAATTTTCTTAAGTTGACGATTGCTTATTGACTAACGCCTAAAGGTACTAATATTTCTAAAAAAGGTATTACCCCGGATATCGAAGTAAAAGTTCCTGAAGAGTTGATCGATGCTATGGGATCGTATGAAGGAATAGATTTGGCAAAGGATATTCAACTTAAAAAAGCCATGGAAGAATTAAACAAAATTATAAAATAAAGTTATGAAAGTCATTTTACTAAAAGAGGTTAGAGGTTTTGGGAAAAAAGGAGAAGTTAAAGAAGCCAAAGATGGTTATGCTAAAAACTTCTTAGTAAAAAATGGTCTGGCTAAAATTGCGGATATTGGTGTTATTAAAGAAGCAATGTTTTTACAAAGTCAAAAAATTGAAAAACAACAAAAAATTCATGATCAGATAAAACAATTAGAAAATCAATTGAAGTCAATTGTTTTGCCCGTGGCTTTAA
This sequence comes from Patescibacteria group bacterium, assembly GCA_022705625.1. Taxonomy (GTDB): domain Bacteria; phylum Patescibacteriota; class Minisyncoccia; order UBA6257; family JAKLIH01; genus JAKLIH01. The sequence continues at coordinate 1,713 of JAKJEE010000032.1, read as the reverse complement.
AATTTTCGGAAAATGGTAAAGAATCGTATGAATCATTGAACAAAAAACAAGTGATAGAAGCTTTGAAAAATGATTTTAAGATTGAGTTAAACTCAGATCAAGAAATTTCATTTGAAAAAAATATAAAAGAAAAAGGAACACACATTGTCCATATCAATTTAGGTTATGGGATAGTGGTTCCTTTAAAGGTTGAAATAATTGCTAAATAATTAAATAACATTAACTACTGTAATTTTCTTGATTTTACCTTGAAAAGTGGTTTTGTGTCGAGTTGAAAATTTTACTAAACCTTCTTTAGTAGCATAAATAGTATTATCTTTGCCTTGTTTGACGTTTTTGCCAGGATAAAAATTATTACCATTTTGTTTAGCAATAATTGATCCATTGGTGACTTGATTACCATCATGAACTTTGATGCCTAAATGCTTGGCATTTGAATCTCGGCCATTATGTGATGATCCACCAGCTTTTGTGTGAGCCATAATAAATTATTTAATATATTTTTTGTATATGGTTAACATTATATCAAATTTTTATAGATTTGTAAAGATGACGGTTAAATGATGCAAAAAAAGCATTGGGTGGTTATTATTTGGAATTTTAATGTTAGGATTAGGTATGGTTATTGGCGGTAAATTACTTCAAAGACCACCGATTACAATTGTCGGAGATGTGGTAGACATGGATAGTTTTAAGAATTATGTGACAGAGAAAAATGTAAATACCAAAGTAATTAGTGCCACCACTACGACTCTTAATATTAACAATTTAGATATTAATGGTTTTGTGGCTAGTCGGCGGGGCAAATATTATTATCCAGTTGCATGTGATTTGGCTAAAAATTTAAGCCCAAGCAATTTAATTTTTTTTGATACTGAAGAAAAAGCAACAATCGCTGGCTACCAAAGGCAAACTAAATGCGATTAAATTATAAACATTATTTTGAACAATGAACATAAAATTAAAAAATAAATTAAGTGATATTGTCCATCAGCACATGGATGAAAATGATATATCTCACGATTTTATTCATACGCAACTCGTATTAAGAAATGCCGAGCAAATCGCAAAACATGAAAAGGCCGATTGAGATATTGTGGTGGCAGCAGCTTTATTTCATGATATTATTGTATATCCAAAAAATAGCGCTGATACATGTAAATCACAACGGAATTAGCGGCTAAAATTTTAAAAACGATAAAAGAGTTTCCGGCAGGGAAAATAGAAGCGGTAAAAAAATGTATTTTAGAATGCTCTTTTACTCAAAATTTACCGCCGTCTTCGTTGGAATCAAAAGTTTTGCAAGACGCTGATCTTTTAGAATCAACGGGAGCAATTTCTATTATGAGAACTTTTGCATCAGCGGCTTTGATGAAAAGACGATTTTTTAATATCGAAGATCCATTTTGCAAAAAAAGAATTATAAATAATCAAAAATTTACTATGGATCTATTTTTTTTAAGGTTATTGAAAGCTGGACAGAGAATAAAAACTAAAACGGCTAAAAAAATAGCTGTTCGTCGCACCAAGTTTTTAAAACAATTTTTGAAGGAATTAGAAAAAGAAATTTATGAGAAATTTGAAAATTAAAGATCGGTAAAATCGTCGTAAATTCGGCTTTGGATGTTTTTGTTGATATCGCCATTTTTAAAGATATTATTTTCGCTTTTGTGGATGGCGGTGATTACTTTAGTTTTATTTTTGACAATTTTA
>JAKJEE010000011.1 GCA_022705625.1 Patescibacteria group bacterium | reverse complement strand
GGACCCCGCTTCGCTCCACTACTAACTTTACGTTAGAATTAAAAAAGTGTATTTACAGAGACAACTTCTCGATTTACACTAACTATATTTTAGGTAAAGTTAGTGTGGGGGTGGACGTGGGAGGGATCGAACCTCCGACCTCTGTCTTATCAGGACAGCGTTCTACCACTGAACTACACGTCCATAACTATTCAAAAAAATATTAACATATTTTTTGGTAGATGTCTATATATTATACTATTTAATGGGCATTTTAGTGGTTAATTCTTTAAATTGAGCAATATTGAAAGTTTTGCTTTTACGAGTAGTAACATTTTGATCAACCAAAACTTGCTCAATTTTATTAGCCACAAACATAATGCGATTAGTAATTAAAAATATAAAAAAAATCAATAATGTTATTGAAATAAGCAAGAATGGGTTAATTTTTGATAGCTTATTAATTTGTTTCATGATTATCATCTTTTAGATTGTCTTTTAGATAAATTTTGCCAATAACGCTAACCTTAAAAATGTCAGTTGGCTTAGTGGTGGTAGTGCGACGAATAGTTGTTTTAGTAGTTGAACTACTTTGATCATTGGCTACGGTTGTCATATCATTAAGAATTGCTTCGGTATTTTTGGGAATATTTTTTTCAATAGTAATTTGATCAAAAGTTATAAAAATATTTAAATTATTGATATCTTGAAAAGTTTTAATAATTTTGTCAAAAGCGCCGTTCAATGATAAAACAAATCCATAACTAATCTGTTCTTGATCTTTCGCTGGATTAAGTGTCAAAATATTTAACAATGGATCAACTTTGTTTTTAAGACCGATGTCAGTAATTTGTTTTTTTACATTTGGCATATCATCAAGATCAACTAACTTAGCTTCGTATTTTTCGAAATCATCCAAAACTAAACGACTATCCTTTTCTAATTTAGCGATATATTCCATCAAAATATTGGCATTGGTTTGTTTAGCTTTATAGGCAGAAATCAGTTCACTTGATTTTTGGATTTTAGAACTAAATTGTGAAATAAGCAAAAAGAAGGAAATTAAGATAGTGAGATTAATAATAATATAAAAAATTATTTTTTTCTGAAAAGCTGTTAGGGATTTAATTCCAAATGGTAATTGATTTTTTGATGGCGGGGTAGTGGGTGTTAACATAATGCTGTCAAAACATAATATAATTAATTAATTAAATTATAACAAATTTTTATGGAAAACACAATGCTGGAAAGTAAATTTTTTAATGGTTTAAAACTTATCTTAAGAGATAATACCGATAAGCTATGACCATTTATGGCTAAGTTTAAAACTTTCCAAAATATCTACTCAAATTTAGATATAATCACCAAGCAACTCAAGATAGTTTTAGCCGATGATGTTAAGTCAATTGATGTTGACAAAGAGTTTGAATTATTAATTAAAAACAAAGTTTTAGTGATCACTTGTAACCATAAAGAATACCCGTCTATGTTAAAAGAGATTTACCGACCACCATTAGGATTATATGTTAAAGGCAACTTAAATAATTTCAATACCGATAAAAATTTGGCTGTTATTGGTTCCCGCAAAGCCACTGACTATGGTAAGATGGTAACGGAAAAAATTATCAAGGAATTGTCAGCTTATAACATTAATATAGTAAGTGGCTTGGCAATTGGCATTGATACTTGCGCTCATACGTGAGCAATTAATCAAAATCTAAAAACTTTAGCTGTCATTGGGTCAGGTTTTAACCGTTTATTTCCGAGTATAAATAAATCATTGGCCTCACAAATTATTGAAAATGATGGTGCGATTGTTAGCGAATATCCCATAAATTTTGAGCCACAAAAATATTATTTTGTAGCACGAAATCGATTAATTAGTGGCTTGTCAAAAGCGGTATTAATCGTTGAAGCCCAAAAGAAAAGTGGAACATTAATCACGGCTAAATTTGCTGAGGAACAGAATCGGGATATTTTAGCTATCCCCAATAATATATTTTCTCAAAATAGTTTTGGCACCAATCAATTAATTAAAGACGGCGCAAAATTAATTATGTCTGGAAATGATATTTTAGAAGAAATGGGAATGGACAAAAAAGAATCGATAAATGATATATCAACCCTTAATCTGAGCGTTGCTCAAAAATCAATTATAAAACTTTTTGAGAAATTCAATGAATTATCAATCGATAATATTTGCGAGTCAACTGAGCTTGGTATTTCTCAAATTTTAACCGAATTGACTATTTTGGAGTTAAACGGTATAATAAGACCTACGAAAAATAATCAATATATTAAAATTATTTAGCTATGAAAACATTGGTCATTGTTGAGAGCCCAGCAAAAGCTAAAACCATCGGATCGTTTTTAGATAGCAAAAAATACAAAGTAATTGCTTCCCTGGGGCATATTCGAAACTTGCCAAAATCAACCTTAGGTATTGATGTTGAAAAAGATTTTGAACCAAAATATATCGTGCCAAAAGACAAAATAAAATTTGTTAATGGTTTAAAAAAAGAAATCAAAGATTATAATAAAATTATATTGGCATCAGATGAAGATCGAGAAGGCGAAGCCATTGCTTGGCATTTAAAAGAAGCCCTTAAAATTGAAGATGATCAATATCAACGCATTGTTTTTCACGAAATTACGCCAGAAGCTATCAATGAAGCATTAAACAATCCTCGTAAAATTGATATGGATATGGTATTAAGTCAACAAGCGAGACGAATTTTAGATAGATTAGTTGGCTATAAATTATCGCCTTTCCTGTGAAAAAAAATTTTAAAAGGTCTGTCAGCGGGACGAGTGCAAACTCCAGCTTTAAGGTTAATAGTTGAAAAGGAAAGAGAAATTGAAAAATTCAAATCTGAAGAATACTGAACAATTGACGCCCAATTTAAAAAAACCAAATGTAGTTTTATAGGTAATCTATTTAAAATTGACGACGAAGTTTTGGACAAATTTTATTTTAAACACGAAAAAGATATTACTTCGCTAAAAGCAAAATTAGAAAATAAAGAATCAATGGTTGAAGAAATTAAAAAAAATAATGCCACTAAAAATCCTTACCCACCTTTTACTACCAGCACCATGCAACAAGGAGCTTATCAGGTTTGTCATTTTTCCGCAAAGAAAACCATGCTGGTGGCTCAAAAACTCTATGAGGGTATCAATATTAATGGTCAGCACATTGGTTTGATAACTTATATGAGAACTGATTCATTGCATTTATCAAATGGGGCAATTATGAATGCTCGAGATTTTATTCAAAAAAATTTCGGCGAAAAATACTTGCCCAATAAATTGAACATCTATAAAACTAAATCCAAATTGGCTCAGGAAGCCCATGAAGCTATTCGCGTTACAGATGTAAACCGCACGCCCGAAAAGATTAAAGAATTTTTAAGTAATGATGAATATAAATTATATGACTTAATTTGAAGAAGATTTGTGGCCTGTCAAATGGCCGAGGCAACACTTGAAAAAGTAAGTATTATTACTAGTTGTAAAAACGATCATAAATATTATTTTAAAACTGATTTACAAATTATTAAATTTGAAGGCTTTTTGAAAGTTACTCCTGTAGTAACTGCGGATCAAAGTGTGGACGTAAATGAGCAAGACATTGTTACGGTCAAAGAAATAATCACTAAGCAACACTTTACTGAACCGCCGGCAAGATTTAACGATGCTTCATTAATTAAAACCTTAGAGAAATATGGTATCGGCCGACCATCAACTTATGCTTTGATTGTATCAATCTTGATTGAACGTGGTTACGTTAATTATAATGATAGTCACGCCTTTGTGCCAACTGATATTGGTATAAAAACCAACGATATGTTAGTAGATAATTTTCAAGAAATAGCTGATTTTGAATTAACTAAAAAAATTGAAGATCAGTTAGATGAAATTGCCGGTAAAAAAGCTAACTGAAGTGAAGTTTTAAAAAACTTTTATGGACCATTTGATAAAAATCTACAAGAAAAATATGAGAAAATCACGAAATTAGATTTAATCAATAACGAAACCACTAATGAACTTTGTCCAGAATGTGGAACAACGTTAGTTATCAAAATGAGTCGCTTTGGAAAATTTATGGCTTGTCCTAATTTTCCTAAATGTCGTTTTACTAAATCAATCAATGAATTAAACATACCTTGTCCAAAATGTAAAACTGGCAACATTGTTAGAAAAAGAACTAAGCGCGGCAAAAGCGTATATGGTTGCGATCAATACCCAAAATGTGATTTTATTATCAATCAAAAACCACTAAAAGATAAGTGTCCGGACTGTGGTTATCCACTGATTAATAAAAATAAAAAAGTAAAAAAATGCTCAAATAAAGATTGCCATTATGATACCGTCACTTCAACCAATTTATAACAATTTAAGAGGTTTATATAATAATCAAGAATTTAAAATTATTGAAGAGGCCTTTTTGTTTGCCGAAAATAAACATAGTGGACAAAAACGTAAAAGTGGCGAAGATTATATTCTACATCCTTTAAGAGTAGCTATCGAAGTGTCAAAGTTAAAGTTGGATTTAAGCTCAGTATCAGCGGCATTATTACATGATATATTAGAAGATACCAATACTAGTAGTGAAGAATTAAAAGATAAATTCGGTGAAGAAGTATTGTTTTTGGTGGAGAGCTTGAGTCATTTGAATCGGTTAAAACACAAAGCTAATTATAAAAATAAAACCATCGGTCGTTTAGAAAATTTACGAAACTTAATTTTATCTTCGGCCAAAGATATTCGAGTAATTTTAATAAAAATTATTGATCGGTTAGACAATATGAAAGCCCTTTGGGCTTTATCGCCAGAAAAACAAGTGGAAAATGCTGAGGAGACATTAGAAATATTTGCGCCCATTTGTCGCCGATTAGGTTTTAATTTTTTAGGTCAACAACTTGAAGAAATGTCGTTTCCTTATGTATATCCCAAAGATTTTGCCGAAATAAAAAATCGAGTTAATAATTATTATTACGAAATCGACAAATATTTGGATGAGGCACGTGATGAATTAGCAAATTTTTTGAAGCAGAAAAGATCAAAATTTATAGAAATACAGTTTCGCAAAAAAACTTTTTTTAGTATTTATAAAAAGTATAAAAAAGAGGGTGATTTTAATAAAATATATGACATAATTGCCTTACGAGTAATTGTTGATACCGTGGCCGATTGTTATACCACTTTGGGATTGGTTCACCAATTATGGTTACCATTACCCAATCGGTTGAAAGATTACATATCATTACCTAAAGTAAATGGTTATCAAGCTATTCACACCACCGTTTTGACTAATAACAATCAAATTGTGGAAGTACAAATTGAAACAGATTTAATGCATAAAAATAATGAATATGGTATAGCCTCTCATTGATTGTATAACTTAAATAAAGATACCAAGTCGTATACCAAAAGACAAAACGTTAGTGGCTTGAGCATTTTATTTAAGAGTTTAAAAAATATTGATTTTCAAAACACTAATTCTGGAGATTTATATAATTTGTTAGTAAAAGATTTACTAGCTGAGCAAATCTTTGTAGTTACACCTAAAGGCGATGTAATTGATTTAAAGGCGGGATCAACACCGATAGATTTTGCCTACAAAATTCATACTAGCATTGGCAACAATTGTAAAATGGCAAAAGTTAATCATCAGTTGGTAACTTTAAATCACAAGCTACAGTCGGGTGATATTGTTGAAATCATTACTGATCGCAAACAGAAACCAAACAAAAAATGGCTGGAATTCGCAAAAATGGCTGGAACAAAAGAAAAGATCAGAAAGGAATTACAAAAATTATAAATTGAGTAACAACAAAACCGAAGAATTAACTTGACAACTATAGATAGTATGATATAATAAAATTATAATCATTGTTAATTAAACAGGTCGTCCTACGGGCGATCTGTTCTACAAAATGTTAATAAACTTCTAAACTAAATTTATGTTAGACCTACACGATGTGAAGTCAGCAGTCAAACAATTGACCATAGAAAAAGGCTTTCCAGAAAATAAAATATGAGAGATTATCGAATTGGCAATTGCTCGAGCTTATAAAAAAGAACACCTTAAAAAAGGAGAAATTATTAGAGCCAAAATCGACCAAGAAACAGGCTTGGTAAAATTTTATAAAGTAATGATTGTGGTGGATAGCGATATGCTAAAAGAGGAGACCAGCGAAGATAATGAACCTTATTATGATGATGAAGAGAGTATTGATAGTGTAGATAAAAAAATACGTTTTAACCCTGATAAACACATATTATTAGAAGATGCCCGAAAAGAACATAAAAATGTGTCGGTATTAGATGAAATTATCGAACCGTTAGATACTGATGAAACATTCACTAGAATTGCTGCTCAATCAGCTAAGCAAACTATTATTCAAGAAATTCGAGAATTAGAAAAAAATTTGGCAGTAGATGAATTTAAAGAAAAAGAAAACGAATTAGTTTCTGGCACTGTCCAAAGAATTGAAAATAATAATATTTATGTTAATTTGGGTAAGGCCTCGGGTTTATTGTTCGCTAAAGAGGCATTACCGAATGAAAGTTTTCGAATTGGCGAGCGAAAAAAGTTCTTAGCTTTAGGCATGAAAGAAACTGGAGGCACGCTGATGATTTTATTATCAAGAACTCACCCATCTTTTGTTGAAAAACTTTTAACCATGGAGGTGCCTGAACTTCAAGAAAAAATAGTAGAAATTATGGCAATAGCAAGAGAACCGGGCTTTAGAACTAAAATTGCTGTTAAAAGCAATAGCGATGAAATTGATCCGGTTGGGGCTTGCATTGGTCCCAAAGGAGTAAGAATTAATGCTTTGTTAGACGAAATACCTTCCGAAAAAATTGATGTGATAGAATATTCTGAAGAGCCAGCTAGATTTGTGGGTAATGCTTTGTCACCAGTAACAATTTCCGAAACAGAAATTATACCCGAATCTAGAGAAATAAAAGTTTATGTTGATCCAAATTTACTTTCAGCCGCTATTGGTAAAAATGGTCAAAATGTCAGATTAGCATCTAAACTTACTGGTTGAAATATAAAAATCTATTCTTCAATAACCTCAACGGAATTTAAAACTGGTAACGAAGCGGATGAAGAAAAAGACAACGAATAAATTAATAAATCGAAACTAAATATTTATTATGAAAAGTAATCAAAAACAATTATCAGCTAATAAAATTGAAATCACTTTTGAATTTGAAAAAAACGATATTGAACCTTATACCAAAAAAGCGGCTGAAAACCTATCGGCTAATATGAAAGTTGATGGCTTTCGTGAAGGCAAAGTGCCCGAAAACATTGTTAAACAAACGATTGGTGATTTTGGTATTTTTGATGAAGCTTTGCGTTTAACTATTCAAGATCAATATCCAAAATATATAGAAGCTAACAATATTAGTATTATAACTCAGCCTGATGTAACCATTACTAAATTTGATCCCGCCTCAACTTGCGAATGTAAAATAACTGTTGAAATCATTCCGTCTATTCCCCTTAAAAACTATAGAGAATCAGCTGCGGAAATTGCTAAAACCAAACAAGAAGTGAAACTTGAAGAGAAAGAAGTGGCTGATACTATCAAATGAGTTTTAGAATCAAGAAGCAGTTTTATTGAACTAACTAGACCAGCCCAAGATAATGATATTGTGGATATTAGCTACGACGTAATAGTCGATGGCGAAAATCAAGAAGAATTAAAAGCTGTGAATTATAAATTTATTGTTTCAAAAGAGCAAACATTCCCAGAGCTAAATACAGAAGTTATCGGTATGAAAAAAGATGATACCAAAGACATTGCTATCACTTTTAAAAAAGACTTTTATATTGATGCTTTGAAAGAAAAAACTGGAATATTAAGAGTGACTTTAAATAAAATACTGCAAAGACAAATTCCTGAACTAACCGACGAGTTTGTTAAAACATTGGGCAAATTTGAAAATGTTGAGGCCTTCAAGAAAAACATCCGCGATGGTATGTTAATAGAAAAACAATTGCAAGAAGAAGATAGAATCAAAATAGCCATATTAACTGAATTACAAAAAGACATAAATATAGAGTTGCCAGAAACTTTAATTGTGAGAGAATCCGACAGAATGATTGAAGAAATCAAGTATCGAATTAGTGAAATGGGGATGAATTTTGAAGATTATTTAAAGCAAATTAATAAATCTGAAGAAGATATTAGAAAAGATATTCGCGATGAAGCTAAAAGAAAAGTTTTAAATGCTTTAATATTAAGAGAAATTATTAATTTAGAAAAGATAACTGCCTCGCCAGAAGAGATTTATGAAAAAACTCAACAAATAATTAACGATTTAACCTATCAAAATCCAAACGCTAAAGACATTGATATGGAAACGTTAAAAGGGTATAGTGAAGAAATTATTAAAAATGAAAAAGTCTTTAATTTATTGATGAATATTAAATAGCCGTTTAATAAATTTTTAAAATTATATTATGGACAAAAAAATACAATCTCAATTAATCCCCATGGTAGTTGAAAAAACGCCTCAAGGTTATGAACGAGCTTACGATATTTACTCTCGATTATTACAGAATCGAATTGTGTTTTTATCAGGGCCAATCGATGATGATATGGCTAACACAGTGATTGCACAGCTTTTGTTTTTGGCCTATGAAGATCCTAACAAAGACATTAAACTTTATATTAATTCACCGGGTGGTTCAGTCAGCGCTGCACTGGCCATTTATGACACTATGCAATATATCCAACCCGATGTATCAACTATTTGTATTGGTATGGCTGCTTCTGCCGCAGCATTAATATTGGCATGCGGTGAAAAAGGTAAACGATTAAGTTTACCTAATTCTGAAATATTATTGCACCAAGTGATGGGTGGTGCCGAGGGCCAAGCTAAAGATATCGAAATTTCCGCCAAGCACATCCTAAAAGTAAAAGAAAAAGTAAATACAATTTTATCTAAACATACAGGCAAACCACTGTTACAAATTGAAAAAGACACGGATCGGGATTTTTGAATGTCTTGTAAAGAAGCTTTGGATTATGGCGTGATTGATAATGTTATCGGCATTAAGAAAAATGAAATAGTTGAGAAGAAGAACCTAAAGAAAAATAAATAAATAAAAAAACCGGCTAATTTATTATTGGTCGGTTTTTAAATTTTTATACTTTCAAAATTGATAGATAATCACTAAAAATTTTGCTTAATATAAATAATGTTAGGATTAATATTCCAAATTGTCGAATTCAACGTGACTTAGTGAAAAAACCAAAAATAAAAAGTATTAACACAAAACCAATAAAAACACTGTTAAACAAAAGTCAAATTGAACGATCATAAGCTCGGGTATAATAATAGGGTGGATGGGTGACAAAATAATTATCAACAAAAATATAAGCACTGGTCGGAACGAAAACAAACAGTCAAGCAATAAAATTCTCTACATTAAATTGATTAAACTTAATTGACTTATAAATAAAATTATATAGTAAAACACCAAGTGTCATTATGAAAAATAATAACAAAAACAAACCATGTGCATAAAAAGCATGATAGATATACACGCCAATATCAAAAAAATTAAAGTTATCAAAAATACCAATTGTAAGCGTCAACAACACAAGCGATCCAACCACAATACTTAATATTTTTCAAATTTGACCAATAATTTTTAGTTTTTTATTGCTCGTCATTAAATCAGCTAATCCAAAAGTTAACCCGCAAAAACAAAGTAATAACAATAATTTAAGTATTGTGCCCGCAAATAGACGAATATCAAAGACAGTAATATCTAAATTAAAAAGCATAATTGACCAAGCCAAAAATAATATATAACTTAAAACTGAAACAGATTTTGAGGCATAATTATAGGCAAGTGGCATCACCCCCAGTAACCAAATTAACACGTACCAATGATAATCAAATTTAATTTTATATTTATAAAATAAATAAAACAATATTAAATCAATAACCACAGGAAAAATCACGATAAATATTTCCCCGAAAATACCTAATAATTTTTTAATTCGATTAATCAATGGTTTATAAACCAACGTTAATAAAATACCAAAGCCAATGATCGAAAGACGCAATGGCATAAAAAAATTTTCTCAATTAAACAAGGTGACTATCAAAAGACCAACGCCCAGTAAGCATGATGTGACATCAATTGACAAAGCTGATTTTTTCTCCAATTTTTTCTTCACGATGATAAAATTAAAGTTTTCTAATTAAAATAAAGGGTGTTAATTCATCATCTTGCCCCATCGGATTATCAATTAATATTTCGCGAAGTATTTGATTACTTATTTTAACGCCATCACTAATGGCAATAATTTCCGTGTTAATATTATTGCCATCAATAATAATAGTTTTGATTCGAAGATTTTTTTCAATATTATTGCAAGTTTCCTTTGGATATTTGGGTGGCAAAATAGCATATTCAGTATATGGATACATAGCATCAGGATTAAAACCATCAATTTCTGAAACTCGATGGCCAGCAATTCTTCAAAAATAGCCTGGTTTACCTAATATTTTTAGAGCCCCGCCGATAATCACAGCGATTATCATTCTAAAATAGCCAGCCATATCAATCGCAACTTGCATTTTAGCTGGTAATGAAAAACCAATATCATTAGGATATTTTTTGACAAATTTGGTAATAATTTTAGCTAAAAAACTGACTTTGACACTAGAGATGTGTCTTATGTTATTTTGACAAACCGAAACTACTTTTTCAGAAATAACCAAAATATCGCCTTCCTTATATATAGAAGGGACATATTGGTTAATAACAGTTTGCAAATTTTCACCAAATTGAATAAGATGAGTTTTAATTAAGATTCGCTCGTAATTTTGACCGTCAACATGTTTAACAGAAGTCATAATCGGTTATATTTTAAATCATTATTTTTAGTATAACAAAAAGCATAGAAAAATACAATAAAAAACCGCCCTGAATGATCAGCACGGTTTTAACTTGATTAACGATTATCGCCGTTACCATGAATCTGATGGTTTTTGAAACGTTCTTGCAATTTATCAATATTAGTTTGCGCAACATCTTCTAAGGTCAGATGAAGCTCAGTTGAGAGTTGAGCAATATATCAGAGAACATCGCCTAATTCTTTTTTTATTTCATTAACTCTTTCAAAATCAGCGATGCTATTGTTATCTCTAAGAATTTTTTTAATCTTTTCGGCAACTTCACCAGCCTCACCACAAAGACCGAGAGTCGGATAAATAAAATTATTGCCAACATTAGGATATAGCGCGGTTTTTCTTGATTCAAGTTGATAAGTATTGAAATCCATGGTTTTTGTTTTAATAGTTTATTAAAATTAACTAAAGATTTTATTTACAATACTAAATTTGGTTTTGTATAAATATAACTATTTATGATGTTTCCTAAAATGGGGGAAAAAAGCAAAAAAGTTGTATTGTCAAATATATCGGCAAAAGATAAAATAAAATAGTTCGCGATATCAATCTTTAAAGATTGACTTGGTGCTTTCAATAAAAATAATATTAATATTTTTTAAGTACTTTTTAAAATACACTTTTAATAAGTAGTTTACCCTGAAAATAAAATGAGGCTTTTCAGTTATTATATAGAGATTGATTTTTTCATTAGCCATTAAATATAATGATGAGATGGTATCAAAAACCAACTGAACATCGCACTTAGTTGTTAAGTCATAGTTTGAATTAAAAGTATTAGTTTGATCGATAAAAATCTTACTATCGGGAACGTTCTGGCTAATTGCTAATTCTTTTTTAAAAAACAAAAGGTTTTTTAGTTATTGGGTGAACAAGTTCGATTGAGCCGGCAAATATTAAGGCATCAGCCTTTAAAGATTTAAATAAATCAACACCTTTTTGGAAACGTTTAATACCGATTCTTTTACCAAGGTTTTCATTTTCTTGATAGGGAAATTTCGACCCCAAGACAACGATAATATTTTTCATAAGAAACATATTGTTACTATATTTACTATATATAGTATAAACTACCATAAAGAAATTTAAAAAACAATCACTATTGTGATTGTTTTTTAACTGGCGGAGGGTGTGAGATTCGAACTCACGGACCGCTTTTAAGGCAGTCACGGTTTAGCAAACCGTTCCTTTAACCACTCAGGCAACCCTCCATTTTCTTTAAAATCTTAACATAAAAAGTTGCAAAAAACAAGGGAATATACTATATTAGTATATAGAATTTCGATTTCGAGAAAATAATAAATTAATTGTTAGAAATATGAACACTAAAATTGACTTTTCAAAAATGCTTGAAAATAAAAAAATTTTAATTTGAAGCTTGGGTCTTCACGGGGGTGGTATTGGCGCGGCTAAATTTTTTGCTCAAAATAATGCTAAAGTTTTAGTTACTGACCTTAAAGACGCTAAAGCTTTAAAATCATCAATTTTAAAACTTAAAAAATATAAAAGTATAACCTACCATTTGGGCGAGCATAAGGAAGAGGATTTTAAAAACAATGACTACGTGGTTATTAACCCAGCCGTTAAGCCCACTAGCAATTTTTATAAATTAGCCAAAAGAAATAAACAAAAATTAATAACTGATATCGGTTTTTTAATGGAAAATACACCAGCGTTTATTATTGGCGTTACTGGCACTAAAGGAAAGTCAACTACCACCAAATTAATTTTTGATTTAGTTCGACACGAAATTAAAAACCAAAAACAGCCGTTCTTTAAAAAATATAATAAAGTATATTTGGGTGGTAATATTAGAGTGTCACCATTTGATTTTATTGACAAGCTCGATGAAAAAAGCATAGTTGTTTTGGAAATGTCAAGTTTTCAACTTTATCATACGAAATATGCTAAAACTAGCCCTAATATATCGGTCGTTACCAATATAATACCTGAACATTTAGATTGACATGATACTTTTGATGAATACCAAAAAGCTAAATGTTTAATATTTAGATACCAAAAGAAAAATGATATTTTAATCATCAATAAAGATTTAAAAAAACTGACTAGCCAAACCAAATCAAAAATATTTTATACAAATGGTCAAAACGATGATAATCTTTACCAATTTGCCAAGGCCTTAAATATTGAAAAAGAAAGTGTTGATCTGGTTATAAAAAATTTTAAAGGGCTGGAAGGCCGTCAAGAGTTTATAGCTGAAATTAATGGTCGTAAATTTGTTAATGACACTTGTGCTACCCATCCAATGGCCAATTTATATATGTTAAAATCGTTCGAAAACCCAATTGTTATTTGAGGAGGAGTAGATAAAGGGTTTGACATAAAAGCCTTGGCTAAAGAATTTATGCGTCGAAATATTAGATTATTTATATTTCAGGGTAGCGCTGGCGAGAGGATATTAAAAGTTCTTAAAAAAGATTACATTAAAAAACAGGTAACTAGCAATATCCAAACCATGAATGATGCCGTGGAAATGGCCTATAAAATAAGTAAAAAAGGAGATGTTATTATTTTGTCGCCAGGGGCCGCGAGTTTTAATATGTTTTTAAATGAGTTTGATAGAGGAAAAAAATTTATAAAAGCAGTGAAGAGTTTAAAGAATGGTCGGTTGTAAAAAAGAAATAATTATGATAATATGGTGTTACAAAGCATGTAAATTATATTTATGGAAATAAAAATCAAAAAAATTAAAAATGATAATGCATCTGCAAAGTTAGATAGCACTAAAAAACCAAGAAAAAGAACAAAAAAGATAGCCAAAGATAAAAAGACAGTTTCAACTGGTATTCAACAAGACGAGACTAAAATTGTTGATACTTATGTAACTGAAACATTATCTGATATAGAAGCCAATGTAATGGTGGATGAAAAAGCTAATGAAGTAGAAATGTCAACAACGCCAGCCATGGATATTGATTTTTTAGAATGAGAATATAGAGTGAAAGAAAAAAGCTTCTGATTTTACTTGCTTTTATTTGGATTAGCTGTTGGGTCTATTTATTTCAGCTACAAATATAATAATTGAATGTTAGCGCTCATTGTAATTTTAGGATTTGTAATGATTTCACAAAAAAATGCGAAAGTAGAAGATTTTAGAATCGATAAATCGGGAGTGTATATACAAAATCAACAAATCAATTGAACAAACATAATAAGTTGTGGCATTGAAACTTTAAATGAGTCAACTTTGTTAATGACGGTTATATCCAAGACAGTTTTTCATTCAAAAATTTATATTCCTTTTGATAAAAGCCGACAGAGAGAAGTTTTATATTTAATCAATAAATACTCAACGTTTGTGAATCATAAGAGTTCAGTTTTTAATCAAATTATAAAATGAATAATATTTTAATCCCTTTTGTTTAAAAAGAAAAAATATTTTTCTTTTTAAATTACTGATATTTGTCCCCGTAGTTCAATTGGATAGAGCGCAAGTTTGCGGAACTTGAGATTACAGGTTCGAGTCCTGTCGGGGACACAGCGAAAAATGAAATTTTTCGAAGTCAAATGTCAAAAGTCAAAGAGAATATTCAATATCCAATATTCAACAATCAAAGAAAAGCCAAATGTCAAAAGTCAAAGAGAATAATCAATATCCAATATTCAATATCCGAAAAAATCAAATAATACACAGGCTGTTAAATATAAATTTTGTGGGCACGAAGAAAAACAACTGCTTGTTTTTCGTTAGGACGAGAAAGGCGGAATGATGCGCGAGTTTTGCGAAAGCAAAGGCGAGCGCCATGAGCCAAGGTCATGGAAATTTTTCCGTCAGGAAAAATTATCTGGGACCGCGGACTGTCGGGGACACCCCCACACTCAGAAAGGTTAAGGTTAAAAATTTCATTTTTAACCGAAAAATAGTTTAACCAACTGAGCATGGAAATTTTATTTTATATGTTTAATTTATAAAACAATATTCATCGCTCCCAACCTTTTATGAGTGTGGGGGCAGGCAAAAACTTTGCCACTAAAATATTTTATTCTTGCCGAAGTGGCCCCGCTTCGCTCCCCCACACTAACTTTACAATAGAACGGTAATATTAGTTAAGAGAAGCGAAAGATAGTAAATAAATTATGGCATGTATTTAGTAAAGTTAATGTGGGGGCTAGACGCTTCGCTCCACTACTAACCAAAGGTTAGTGTGGGGACAGGATTCTTTAGCTAATATACAATTTTAATTTGTTTTTTAAAAAGATAAGATATATTTTATGCTTGCCGAGGTGGTGGACCCGACTACTTAGAAACTTTAATTTTGGGTCGATTAATTCGAAAGATTAGAAATGCGCTCTCGGGCAAAAATTAGTTCTTTATACATTGTTTGCGTTAGCAAAATTAAATACAAAAATTGATTTATCAATTTTTTCAAAAGTTTCTAAGTGTCTGGGTAAACATTTGGAACATTAATTTTTTTATGCTAATATACCCATATATTTTATGCTTGCCGAGGTGGTGGAATTGGTAGACACGCAAGTTTTAGGAGCTTGTGCTGCAAAGCATGCGAGTTCGAGTCTCGCCCTCGGCACCAAAAATTAAATCAAAAGTAAAAAATATAAATACAAAATTTTTATAATGTTGCCACTCACAACCTTTACCGGGCCCATCACTACTAACCGAAGGTTAGTGTGGGGGCGGCACAAACAAAAAATTCTAATATTCAATATCCGAAACTAAAAAAGCCATTGCAAAGATGATTTTTTTACTTGCTAAATAGACATATTTGTGGTAAAGTGATAATAGAACATAAACAGGGAGGTTTTGTATGCTAAGAAACTATGTCAGAGAAACAAAGGAAAAAGTAGTCATGGGAGTCGTTATTGTTTTTTTAATAATGCTCTTTATGGCTTACTTAGAAAGTCGCGGTGCGACTTTTAGCTGTATTTTGACTTTTTAATTTAGAACAAAAATCGCTTCTTAATATTTATGGAAGCGATTTTTTTATTAGCGTGTTAATGTATAAGCGAAATGGCTTTTGTCTTTAAGTTAAAAATCTAAGTAAGTTGGTTGAATTTGCAAGTATGATTTTAGATATTCGATCATTTCTTACCTTATTATATCCTATATAATTTAAAAGTTCTTTTGATCTTTTTAAATAATTGTATTGGCTACAAATTCTTTCCAATGGAACGCCGCCTGGCGGCGTTCCATTAATATTTTTAAAATAGACGTATTTTTATTAATATTTCGCTTAGTTTTCTTAATTACTCAATTATACCTTTTTATTTAGATTATATATTGCTTCATACGATTAGTTGATAAAATGGGAAAAATAAGATATAATAATTTTACTTTAAAAATAAAATTGAGAAAGTATGCAATTAAAACATTTGTTAATCATTCCTGACGGTAATCGTAGATGGGCTAAAAAAAATAAATTACAAGCTTCTAAAGGTCATCAAATTGGCGCGGTTACTACTAAAAAACTTTTCCAATATGTCACTGATTACCACCCGGAAATTAAATATTGTTCATTTTGAGCAATGTCAAAAGATAATTTTACCAAAAGATCAAAAAAAGAAATAGACTTTTTGACCAAATTAATTCATACCGAAATTCAAAAATTTGCTAATGACCCGGTAGTCAAAAAACAACAAATAAATATTAAATTTTATGGCGCTTATGAACAATATTTTGATCAGAAAATCATAAATGATTTACGCCAAGTAGAGCAAAAAACCGCCAATTACAAAAATTGCTATGTTTCAATTTTATTAGTTTATAATGGCAAAGATGAACTAATCAATGGTCTGAAAAAAATAAAAAGCACTAAACACATTACCGAAAAACAAATTAAAAACACTTTATGAACGAGAAATTTGCCGAATGTTGATTTGATTGTTAGAACTGGTATAGAGAATGACCCGCATTTGAGTGGTAATGTTTTAATGTGACAAGCTGATTACGCACAATTGTATTTTACGGAAACACTTTATCCTGAGTTTACAACTCAAGAGTTAGGATTGGCAATTGCTGATTATAAATCAAGAATGCGTCGACAGGGCAAATAATTTAAATTGAGCCGTTAATATGATTAACAAAAACCTACCAAATATCAAAAATAAAAAAGACCGAGAGTCAGAGAAAATGGAAAAAAGCGCAATGTCAATTTTAAATTCACTTGGTTTTAAAAGTTTTGATGAATTAAAAGGTAAACAAATATTAGATATAGGCTCGGGAAGGGCTGATCTCGCCTTGGCGGCAAAAAAAAGAGGCGTAGAAATTGTTTGTTCTGATATTAACAATGAATGTTTTCGAAAAGGGGTTGCGCTGGGTTTAGATTATAGGTGATTTAGTGGTTATAATATACATGCGGAAGCTGAGAGTTTTGATTTAGTTTTGTCAAGTGGTTCAATACCAATGATATCCTGGAAAAGAAGCCAAGTAATTGAATTATTAAAAGAAGTCAAACGAGTTTTAAAAAATGGTGGTGAATTTCGTTTTGGACCAGGATGTTTAATCGCTTCTATCACCGATTCTAATCTAAGCCTTGAAGAGCGAAACGCTTATATGCGTTCCACTAAAGAAGCAAAAGAAAAAAGAAGAAAAATATCTTTGGAAATATTACAAAATTATGACCCAAATATTACCGAAACACTCATTAGTTCCCACACAAAATATCCAACGCTATATTATACAATGAAAAAATAAATATTAACTATGCTGAACTTATTACAATTTTTTATTTTAGGCGCCGTTCAAGGCCTAACTGAATTTTTGCCAGTATCGAGCTCTGGCCATTTGATATTATTAGAAAAATTCTTTAGCATCAACGACAATTTGGTATTATTAAATTTAACCTTACATTTAGGAACAGCTTTGGCAGCTATAATTTTCTTTTGAAAAGATTTGATGAACATCATAATAAAGCGCGATTGAAATATGATAAAAAATTTATTTCTCGCGTTATTTACAACCACTATATTAGGTTTTTTTCTGAAAAACACCGTAGAAAATATATTTATATACAATAATAGTATCAAGCCAATATTAATCGGCATGTTATTTACTGCTATAATATTGTTTATATCAACCAAAATTGATAAATCGCATCGTAGTTTAAACACCTTGACAAGAGTTGAAGCTGTAAAAATTGGTTTGGTGCAAGCCGTAGCAATTATACCAGGCATATCAAGATCGGGGCTTACTTATTTCATAACCTTGCAATCGGGCATCAAAAAAGAAGAGGCATTCAAATTTTCTTTTTTATTAGCCATTCCAACCATATTGGGAGCTGCATTTGTTGAAACGATTACAAATTTTAAAGACATAACCACGACTACTGCCTTATGACCATTAATTCTTGGCTTGATTATTTCGTTTATTTTTGGTATCTTAGGTTTATGAATGTTCAAACGAGTAATCAAAACAGCTAAAATGTGATTGTTTAGCATTTACTTGGTGATTTTAGCAACTTGATTATGATTTTTATAATCATTGCGAGAGTAGCACAGTGGTAGTGTGTCTGCCTTCCAAGCAGAATACGCGGGTCCGATTCCCGTCTCTCGCTCCAACTGACAAGAAAAAAGAGAAAAGAGCGTGATATAAACAAATCTCGATTTGCTCCACGACTAACCAAGAGTTAGTGTGGGGACAAAGCCATTCAAGAGAAATCACAATGTCTTCACCATAATAAATTTCTACAAAGTGTTTGTTAATTTTTGAATCTTTGATTTTCGTTTTTAACTTTTGACATTTGACATTTGAC
>JAKJEE010000031.1 GCA_022705625.1 Patescibacteria group bacterium | reverse complement strand
CACTAACTCGACGAGTATCTCGAAAGTTATCAAATAATCTTCCTGGGTTTAATGAAAAAATTACAATAGCACTTAGAATTGCTAAGATAGCAATGACAATCATTAATTCTACTAGAGTAAATGATTTTTTTGGATTTGTTTTTGGCATTATTGTTCTCTTTAATTATTGATTATTGAAACTTTTCTTTTTTGACTTTTGACTTTTGACTTTTCTTTGTATTTTTCATATTCGTATAATTCGGTCAGCCCCCACACCAACCGAAGGTTGGTAGTGGAGCGAAGCGGGGATGAGTTCGGGTTGTTTGGATTGCGTTAGCACTGATTTTTACTTTTGACTTTTGACATTTGACTTTTGACTTTATTATTGGTTAGTGTGGGGGACATTTGACATTTGACTTTATTTTTTGATTATTGAATATTGGATATTGGAACTTCTCTTTGAATATTGGAATTTTTACTTTTGACATTTGATTTTTACTTTTGACAGGCGCCTGCCCCCACATTAACTTTACTATAGATATGATAAGAATTATTTATTATGATTACGTCCATTAGCAAGTATTGTAATTCTAATGTAAAGTTAGTGTGGGGGACTTTTGACTTTTCTTTGTATTTTTCATATTCGTATAATTCGGATGAGTTCGGGTTGTTTGGATTGCGTTAGCACTGATTTTTACTTTTGACTTTTGACATTTGACTTTTGACTTTATTTTTTGATTATTGGATATTGGATATTGAACTTTCTCTTTGGATATTGGAACTTTTCTTTTTTGACTGGCGCCTGCCCCCACATTAACTTTACTGGATACATAATATAATTTGTTTAAAATGTTTAATATTACTTTTTCTTAAATATAATGCGCGAACCAAAATATCTCATAATAATTGCTACTATTGCCCCCATTAAAGAAGCAATATTAGCTCATAAGTATTGGTTAATTGGTAAGCGCACATAATCTACTAAATAACTAGCAATGAGCACATTTATCGAAATTGTAATAAAATTTAAAATCACAAATTGAAACAATCATTGAGGTTTGTTATCTTTGGCTTTAAAAGTTCAAATTAAATTAACATAATAACTAAAAATAACTGCCATCACTATCGAAAATATTTTTATCATTACAAAGGGAACGCCTTGAGAAACTTTAAAAGTAAACATTAAAACATTCATTATGGTATAATCAATCACCGTATTAAAAAATCCAACTACACCAAAACGAATAAATTCAAATTTTAAAAAATAACGAATAATGTTAATTAATAATTGATATCACTTGCTAATCATATTTACTGATTATGGTTTTGTTTATCTTTTTCTAACTCACTATTTCTTATCGATGCCAATACTTCATTTAAGAATTTCTCGTCAAATTCACTTTCTTCTTCAAGTCCATCATCATCGTCTTGATTTGTTTCTGGCTGTTTGCCAATAGTTTTATTAGTAGCTGACATATCACTACCGAGTTGGCTATTGCGTCTAAATCTTTCCATAATTTCTTGATCAACCTCTGCTCGCAATTTAGCATAAGTTTGATTAGAATATTTAACAATTTCATCACGATAAGATATCTCTGGCGGTTTAGCTAAAATTGTTGCAATATTAAATGCCCGACTTGGTTCACCGTTATTCATTAAACGAACATAGGCATGATAATTGGCCATCGTTACCAAATCAACTTCATTAAATACTGGTATAAAATATTTTTTTAGAACTTCACCATCGGGATTACTAACCCTAAATGATACCATCGTGCCAACGTTACCAAAAATTGCATCACGAATTTCATCATTGACCTGAGCAATAAACTGATGGGCAATGATGAGCGATAATCGATATTTTCTAAGTTCCGACAAAATTTGAGGAATTGTCCTAGTAGTAATATTTTGAAATTCATCGATATATAAATAGAAATCCTCCCGTTGATTTTCAGGTATGGCGGCTCTTGCAAAAGCGGCTAAAGTCAATTCGCCAATCATTATCATACCAATTAAAAAACTATCATTTTCGCCTAAAAGACCTTTTGCTAAATTAATAATCAAAATTTTTCTTGAGTTCACAATTTCTTCAAAATCAAGTGACGACTTGGTTTGACCAATAATTGGTCGCATTAAATTGTTGGTCAAAAATGGTGCTAATTTAGAATTAATATATGGCGCCATATTTTTTAATTCCAAATCACCTTCCACCTTGCCAGCTTCTTTCTCTCAAAAATCTTTGACAATAAAATTGGTAGTTCGATCTAATAATTTCTGCCTAAATTTTTCATTAATCAAAACTGCTGGCACTTCTAATAAAGTAAATTGTTCCACCGGATCAGACATTAATAGCGATAAAGTATTACGCATATACTGCTCAAAAATAGGACCACCAGACATTTTTAAATCATATAATTTATCCATAATTTCCAATACCTCATTAATAATAAAGGTTTGATTCATTTGTTTTTCTGGACTGGATTCAAGAATATTAAAGCCCAAAGTATATTCAGGATCCGACGGATTAAAATAAATCACATCTTTAATTCTTTCCTCAGGAATAAAATCTAAAAGTTCGTCAGCTAAATCGCCATGAGGATCAATAAAACAAACCCCCTTACCATCAGTGATATCTTGAATAATCATATTTTTTAAAAATTGAGTTTTACCAGTACCAGTTTGACCAATCACATAAGTATGTAATCTTCGATCTTTTACTCGTTGTCTAATTAATTTTTCTTCACCTCGATAAATATTCTTGCCAATCACAATGCCATCTTCTGGCAAATCAATCGGTGGTTGAGCTGAACGAAATTTAAGTCATTTAATATTCGGCACCTCAATCAACGTATGCGGTAAATGTCAAAAACTATTAATTTCGCTGGAATTCAAAACCATTGACATTTTAATGTCGGTCAGTCGATATGCATATTGAAAAATCAACGATTTTAGTTTAGCTCCTTGTTGCTTTTTAAATTCAATTAAATTGAACATTGGACCAGATAATTGCATAAAACCATTTCTGATTTCTTGGATCAAATCATCAATTCGATTTTTATTTGGCGACGATACCATTAATCTTAAGTTAACATTAAACAATGGCTGGGCTAATTTTGACTCAATACTTTTAACCAAGGTTTCATCCACAATTTTGCTCTCACTTTCTTTTTTTTCTTTGTCAGATTTTTGAAATGGGTTTAAGGTTTCTTTCACCACTGATATATCAACCAACTTACGGTTGAATATATCTTTTTCTTTTTCTCCCCTCTTAAAACTATCAAGAATTTTTCTTATTTCTTTTTTCTCTGAACTTGTGCTATTTAAAATTAATTGCAAAGCCATACCCTCAGTATCATCTATTTTAGAAAAAGCATTTAAAATACTTGAGAAAGGATCGTTTTCAAAATTTTGATAAGTTTTAATTGGTAAAGCAAAGTGAGTATTTAATTTGCCAATCGCTCCACCACTATAATTTTTGATACCAAAAACGGTATAATCATTAGTTTCGCTTACTTCACCAAAAGGAAAATAGGCGGTGATTAATTTTTGAATCATTTCAATATGTTTGCGATGACAAGCCACAAAAAACATAATTTCTTTTGTCCCAATGGGTGAGGCCACTTCAAAAACAATTGGATATTTAAATTTATTAAAATTACTAATCATTTGATCACAACTGCTAATCATTTCGACAACCTTTTTAGTATTTTCAGTTTTATCTTGTGAAATATCTCTGGGCACTTGAATAGCTAACAACTTATAATTCATCGCCAAATTTATTCTTTTTTTATACATTATTTTATTAATAATCAAAAAACCAATGCCAACTATCACTAATAAAATTCATGATCAACGTTCCAGAAAATAAAAAACTTGTTCCATTGAAAATTATTTATTTTTTAATAATTTTGCGTTTTGTTAATTCTTCATAAAATTTATCGACTAACAAATCGTGCAATCTATCAATCAAAAAAGCGTTGCTAGTTTTAAAACTTAAATTTATAGCATTAACAATTCCTTTATCAAATGCCACTTTTACTAATTCCTCCATCGTGGTATTCATTCTTTTATCGTCGTCATCATTATCGTCATCATTAAAAACTGAAAAACTTTTCACTTTGGTATTAATATTAGCTATTGGTTTTTTATTTATTTCTCTATCAAAAATATCATTGATTACTTCTTTGACTATTTCTTTATCTTCTTTGGTTTCAATGTGATGTTGCTGATAATCATTTTTTTTAGCTTCATACAAAACCTTCACTTGTTCAAGACCATTGTTATGTGTTCTTATATTCTGTTCAAATTTTGACATATCAATTATTTTAAAGTCATCTATAGTTAAACTATAACAAAAACTTTTTAAAAAAACAAGCGGTTTTTAAAATAGGCGACAATATTAACTTAATTTTGCTTGATTCCCTTACGCTCAGAAAAAGTTGTAAGTATTAATGTTATTTTGAGCCATAGGCATACACCTGGAACGCCGCCGGGCGGCGTTCCATTAATATTTTTAAACAGACATATTCTTATTAATATTTCACTTAAATTTCTTAATTACTCCACCATACCTTTTTATGTAGATTTTATATTAAAACTTGATTCAAATACTTGATTTTCGAAGTAAAATATGGTACAATGGTAGTGCGGGATAGAGAAATGGTATCTCGCCAGGCCCATAACCTGGAGATTGTTGGTTCAACCCCA
>JAKJEE010000010.1 GCA_022705625.1 Patescibacteria group bacterium | reverse complement strand
GTGATTCTATCTTGAGGAAAATTATAAGTACGTATTTTTTCACATCTTTTAGCTGTTCCCACTTGAGATCTTCTAGCATCATCAATATTACCGAATTGTTTTTCTTTTTCTATTTCTCACAATTTAGCTCGTAAAATACTCAACGCTCTTTCTCTATTTTTTAATTGCGACCTTTCAACTTGACAAGTAACCACAATACCCGTTGGTTTGTGTTTAATCCTTACAGCTGTTTCAACTTTCTGAACATTTTGACCTCCTTTACCTGACGATTTAAAAAAATCAAATTCTAAATCGGTATCTTTAATTTCGACTTCTTTTTCAGCAACTTTTGGCAATATTGCAACCGTGGCTGTTGAAGTATGAATACGACCTTGTTTTTCAGTAATTGGTACTCTTTGAACTCGATGAACGCCAGCTTCATATTTAAGATCTTTGTAACAGCCATCGCCTTGAATCTCAACCACAACTTCTTTATAACCACCAGTTGCATTTTCGCTAACATAAAGCACACTAACATCTCAATTTTTCTTTTCACAATAGCGTGTATACATTCGATATAAATCAAAAGCAAAAATAGTTGCTTCGTCTCCACCCGCACCAGCTCTGACTTCTAAAATAATGATATTGATTTTATCATCTTCGGAAACATTTTCTTCTTCGATGAGTTTGTTAATTTGTAATAAAATTTTTTCCTGTTTTTCTTGGTTCTTTTCTAAATCTTTATTAATCTCACCAATAATTTCGTTATCGGCTTCATTTTCCAACATTAAATTATCATCATTAAGATGTTTTTCAACTCTTTCTAAATCTTCTAAATAGAACAGCCATTTATCTATATCTTTAAGTTCTCGAACTAATAATTCATACTCCTTTTGGTTTTTTAAAACCGTCGGGTCGCTCATTTGAGTGATCACTTCATTTTTTCTCTCTCTTAGTTTTTCCAATCTTGTTTGTAAGTCACTTGTCATATACATAGTTTAATTCATTTATAATTACACTCTAACATTTTTTTAAATAAAAAACTACTATCTCCACTAAGAGATAGTAGTTTTTTGTTTTGTTACTTTGTACCAATTTTTTGAGTTTTCTTGGTTTCTTTTTTAGCCCTAACTTTTTTAGTTGATGCTTTTTCTTTTAATTCCTTGGCTTTGCTAACTTTCTTTTCAAATTTATTAACTCGGCCTGCAATATCTAACTTTTTAGATTTGCCAGTAAAAAAAGGATGGCATTGAGAACAAACTTCAATATCTAATGTTTCGCTTGTTGATCCCACTACAAAAGTATTTCCACAAGCGCATTTTACTTTTGATTCATAATATTTTGGATGTATATCTTTTTTCATAATAAACTTATTTTAATAAATTAAAATCACACTATCATACCATATTTTGATCGCAATATCAACCCCTGCCTTTAAAAATCAAATACCAAAAATTATCTTACCGTCGACTTACTATTAAATTACTATCATTTTGCTTATTGTCAATTACTCATTTTAACCCTAACCTTTCTGGGTGCGAGGGTCAAATATCTATTCGAATTTTTAAAACGGTATCTCATCACCTTCTAAATCTTCTTCGAATGGATTGTCATCTCTGCCAACTTGAATGACCGGTATGTTTTCGTCTTGATCGTCTTTTTGTTCTTTATCAGCCTCGTTATGTGATGACATAAAACCATCATCTTGAGTAGCCCTAGGGCCAAATTGTAAATTTTTAACTAAAACCTCGGTTCTAAATTTTTTCTGATTATCTTGACCAACTCAAGAACTTGTGCGCAATTCACCTTCAACAAAAACTAATTTACCTTTGGTCAAATATGGAGCTAAAGCCTCACCACGTTTCCCTCAAAAAACTAAATTATGAAATTCGGTTCTCTCCTGTTTTTGTTGATTTTTATCCACCCAAACCGAATTGGTAGCAATTGAAAAATTAACAACATTTTGCCCACTCGGCGTTACCTTTGATTCCGCATCGCGAGTAATCCTACCGATAAGCATAACTAAATTTAAATTCATAAATGTAAATTAATATTTTGATTAAAATTTTATAATTAATTTTGCTACCATTTTTTTATTATTTGACAACGATTTACTTTAATAATTCATCTAATTTTTCATCTAAGTGTTCCAAATCAATAGTTTTCTTTTCTTCTACCTCTTCTTTGGCAACAATTTCTTTAATAGGTATATTGTCATTTGCTACCACGCCTTCATTTACCGCTGCTTCAATGGCTTCATCTTTTGATTTTGTTTCTTCTTGTCTTTGGCGACTTAATCTCATTCTCGGTTTAACAGCAACGTCATTATAAATTACAGTTAAAAATCTGAGAATATTTTCATCAAATTTAAATAATTCTTCAATTTGACGATTGTCATAATTGTCAATTGAAAAAATAAATGTGCCAAAATATCCTTGTTTAAATTTTTTAATTTCAAAAGCTAATTCTTTCAATACTGGATTAATAGTTTTTTCAATTAAAAAACCTAATTTTTCAACTTTTACTTTAATGTCGTCAAAAATCTTTTGTGCTTCTTCAATACTTTTATCTCCTTTAATAATCAAAGTGAGATCATATTTTATCGTTTTCATTTTCTAAATTTTTATTTTATTTAATTAATTAAGCCAACTTGGTCTGAACACTTTTAAGAATTTCTTTAGCAATTTTAGGATTTTCTCGCAAAAATTCGGACGCATTATCAATTCCCACCCCTAACTTAGTATCATTATAATTATAAGTAGTCCCCGATCTTTGAACAATACCATTCTTAAAAGCTAAATTTACTAAATCGTTATAGTAGGCTATTCCTTCGTTAAACATAATATTAAATTCGCCAGTTTTAAATGGTGAAGCTACTTTATTTTTAACAACTTTTGCCACTACTCGATTGCCAACCACCTCATCACCTTTTTTGATTTGAGCAATTCTTTTTAACTCAATCCTTACTGAGGTAAAGAATTTTAATGCTTTGCCACCCGGAGTTGTTTCTGGATTACCATAAGCCATCATACCAATTTTCATTCTAATCTGATTAATAAATATAATGGTTGTGTTAACTTTAGCAGTAAGTGCAGTTAATTTTCTAAGGGCTTTGCTCATTAATCTTGCTTGTAAACCAATTTGTTGATCGCTCATCTCACCTTCAATCTCTGCCAATGGCGTTAAAGCTGCTACTGAATCAACTACCACCAAATCGACTGATCCAGATCTAACTAAAGCTTCAATAATTTCTAATGCTTGCTCACCATGATCAGGTTGGGAAATTAATAAATCATTAATTTTGACCCCTAATCTTTTTGCATATTCAGGATCTAAAGCATGTTCGGCATCAATATAGGCAGCCACTCCTCCTTGTTTTTGAATTTCTGCCACTATATGTAAAGACAATGTAGTTTTTCCAGACGACTCAGCACCATAAATCTCAATAATTCGTCCTCTAGGAATACCACCTACACCTAAGGCAATATCTAAAGAAGGTGAGCCAGTTGAGATTGAACCGATATCAACTTTCTTGGCTTCGCCCAATACCATAATCGAACCCTCGCCAAAACGATCTTTAATCTCTCTAACCGTTGTTTCTAAGTTAGAAGTCGGAGTATCATTTGTCTTTGTTTTTTTAGCCATTTTAAAATTATTACATTGCTTTATTAACAATCATTATATCAAAATATCTTGGATTTGTAAAGGTAGAAAGAGTAATTGGTAACTAGTAATTGGTAACTGGTTACTGCGTCGCTTGTCTTTTTGTAACCGCTATAAAAGCATTTAATTTGTATAATTCATCATTTAATTTCTCACTTAACGATTTAAAAACATCATCAGTTATTACACATCTCTTATTTAGTTGCTCTATTCAAAAAATATTTTCCATAAGTGATCCGCGAGCATTATACATAAATTTATTCTTGTCTAAATAATGAAATCTGCCATATCCTTCTGCTATATTTGCTCCTATAGAATTAATGGCCGTTATAAATTGACTGCCTATAATAATTTGCTCGTTTTTATTCATCTTGTTATAAATTTCTCAAGCGTTGTCGCTTAATTGTAATGCTATTTTATAAATTTCCAGTTCAAATAGTTCCATAGCATCTCATTTTATTGATTTACTAATTACTATTTATTATTTACTATTTACTATTTACTATTTACTTTTACCAAAAAGTAGTTTTTCTTACCTCGTCTAATTACTATATATTTATCAAACAAAATTTTATCGGCAGTAATTTTTTCATTAATATCACAATAAATAATACCATTAATATTAATTGCCTTATTTTCTATATCTTCTCGTGCTTGTCGTTTGGAAGCACAAATACCGGTTTTAACCAAAACTTCTGGCAAATCAATATCTTTTAAATCATTAATTTTTAAAGAGGTCTGTTCAACGTCAGCAAATGCTTCTTCAAATTCTTCTTCATCTAAACTATCGATGTTACCATTAAATAATACTTCGGTAATTTTTTCAATTCGATCAGTTATGTCCACGCCATGAACAAAATCCGTTAAGTATTTAGCCAAATATTTTTGGCACAATCTTGTTTCTGGTTTAGTTTTTTGCGTTTTAATCATATTTTCAATTTCTTCTTTGCTTAGAAAAGTAAACATCTTTATTCATTGATAAGCTAATTCATCAGCCAAATTAATAAAATACTGATAAAATTTAAACGGTTTAGTAATTTCTTTATTAAGAAAAATGGTGTTGTTGAAACTCTTTGACAATTTTTTACCATTTTCGTCGGTCAAAATTGGCAATGTTAATCCGAACACTTTGTTGCCAGTTAGCTGGTCAATTAGCGTGGCGCCACTAGTAATATTACCCCATTGGTCTGATCCAGCTAATTGCATCTCGCAATTATATTCTTTAAATAAATAATAGAAATCATAGGCCTGAATCAATCCATAAGAAAATTCAGCATAAGATATTCCCTCCTTACTATCAATTCTTGATTTGACAAATTCTTTATTTAGTAAATAACTAACGGTAAAATGCTTACCAACCTCTCTCAAAAAATCGACAAACTTAAAATCTCGAAATCAATCATAATTATTAACTAACTCGGCTTCATTTTGAAAATCAAAAAACCTTGATATTTCATTTTTAAATTTTTCGACTCGCAAAAACACCAAAGCTTCATCTGGTAATATTCTTTCTTCCATACGACCTGCTGGATCACCAATCAACCCAGTCATCCCCCCAACTAAAATAATCGGTTTATGCCCATATTTTGAAAGTCGCTTAGCAGTCATAATTACCAACAAGTTTCCCAATTGTAAACTATCAGCTGATGGATCAAATCCACAATAAAAAGTAATTGGACTAGCTTTTAGACGCTTTTCCAATAAGTCAATATCAATAGCTTGATTGATAAGACCACGGTATTTAAAATCTTCGATTAAATTCATAAATTGATATTTATATATTACACCTAAAATTTTAACATAAAATCAATTTAAAATCAAACTTGTTATGATAGTATATGATCATATAGTACATTAGCGTGCTAACCCCTAAGTTTGTATGGGCAAACTTTTTGTAGGCACAGACCAACAAAAGTGCACATGCTTAAAAAAGACATTGAAAGACAGTGGGGGGGGGAATCCCATACCGTCAGAGAATGATTTGTTTCATATCTCACCGATGGCAGTTTTTTTATTTAATCAATTTTAAAAATTCTGGTTCTTCAATAATTCTAATATTCAATTTTCTAGCTTTTTCCAATTTACTACCTGGCTCGTTACCTACTACCAAATAATCTAAATCTTTGGTAACAGATTCTTTAACCACTCCACTTCTCTCTTTAACTTTAGCTTGAGCTTCAAGCCGTGACATTGATTTTAATTCACCAGTAAACAAAAAAGTTTTATTTTTAAGCTTTTGATTAACAATTTTTTTGTTGGTTAAAATTTTAACCCCGGTTTTATCCAACTTAGCAAATAATTTTTCGATACTTTTATTATTAAAGTATTCAAAAACTCCTTCCGCCATTTTTTCACCAAAATCTGGCAAATCATCGAAATCTTGTTGAGTTAATTTTTTAGCTGATTTTAACAAATCGTTTGGGGTTTTAATATCACCGACCTGGAGTAATCTATCGGCAATAATTTCAGCGCTTTCTTTACCAATATTTAAAATTCCTAAAGCAAAAATAAATTTATTAATATTAATATTTTTAGCCCGTTCAATGCTATTAATAATATTTTGACTTGATTTTTCTCCAAATCTTTCGAGCACCTTTAAATCACCTTCTTCTAAATCAAATAAATCGGCCACATCAGTAATTAAGCATTCGTCAATTAGTTTCTTTAAAATTTTACTTCCCAAACCTTTAATATCAAACGCTTGGCGCGAAACAAAATGATTTAAATACCCTTCATTCCGACCCGGACATTTTTTGTTAGGACATCTAATTAAAATCCCCGATTCGTCTTCAACAATATTCGAGCCACACAACGGACATTTTTGGGGAATTTTAAATTCTTTTTCGCTCCCCAATCGTAAGCCAGTCAAAACTTTTAATACTTTGGGAATAACATCACCTGATCGAGTAACTACCACCGAATCACCAATTTTCAAATCTAACCTTTTTATTTCTTCTTTATTGTGCAAAGTTGATCGAGTTACTTTAGCACCACCAATTACAATCGGCGATAAAAATGCTACTGGTGTTAAAACTCCGGTTCGTCCAACCTGCAATTTTATATCTAAAACTTTGGTAACCCCTTCCATTGGTGGAAATTTAAAAGCTATTCCCGCCCTTGGCCCCTTACCAATCGATCCTAATGATTCAAAAACATCGAGGTCATTAACTTGAACAACAATCCCATCAATTTCAAAATCAAGATTATTTCGGTTCGCTAAAACTCGGTCATAAAAAGCAAAAATATCTTTTAAACCAAAACATATTTTATTTGCTTCGTTATAAGTTTTAAACCCTAATGCTTCTAAAATATAATGCGCTTCACTGTGTTTATTTTGACCAAAATCAGTAACCAAATTATGACTAATAAATATCAGTTTACGCTCTCGAGTTACATTAGGATTAAGTTGACGAATTGAACCTGCTGCTAAATTACGCGGATTAGCATACATCATTAATCCTTTTGCTTGTTGAGATTTATTAATTTTTTCGAATTCTTTTTTCTCAATTATTACTTCTCCCCTAACTTCAATTCGTTTATTCATAGTTTTTTTAATTTCACTAAATAAATATTCGATTTTATTTTTCCGCAAACTTTCCTTTAGCTGATCGTCATTAGCTATTTTTAATGGTACCGTTCTAATTGTTTTTACGTTATTCGTAACATCTTCGCCCACTTCACCATCACCTCGAGTTGCTCCTAATACTAATTTCCCATTTTCATAAATTAAAGACATCGACAACCCATCATATTTATACTCGCAATAATATTCTGAATTATCATTAATTTTTAGTTTATTTTCTTTTATAAGTTTTTTAACTCTTGTTTCTCAATCAACAAAATCTTCTTTAGTTTTTACATCATTTAAAGACAACATCTTTTTTTGATGTTTTACTTTTTTAAAATTATCCGATACTTTGCCACCCACCTTTTGAGTTGGTGAATCATCGGTCTTCAACTCTGGATATTTTGCTTCTAATTTTCGAAGTTCTTTAAACAAATCATCATAGGCCTCATCCGATATAGTTGGATTGTCCAAAACATGATAAAGATAGTTATGATAATTTATCTCTTCTTTTAATTTTTCTATTCGTTTTTGGATATCAATATTTGCCATCGCTAAAATTAAATTATTTTTAATTAAACCCTATTGGCTATTTAAAAATCCAGCTTTAATCAATATTAAATTTTCAGTACTTAAAAATCAAAAAATTCATCTTGAAAATAAATATTTATACCCCGCTGAACCGAAGGCGTAAAGCCGACTGTTTTAATTTGATTATTTTCTGGCAATTCGTAATTTTGGTCATATTCGCAATAAAACATTTTCTTACCATTGTCAATAGTAAAAACTGGTTTTTCACTATCATCTTCACTGTTTTGTCATTTATTGTAAAGTCGTCATTCGGCACAAGCATCAGCCAGATAGAAAGCTTTGGTTGATTCCGAAATTTGATATACCGTTCGTAAATTCTTCAAATAAACACTCACCAGTGATAACCCTAAGGCAGCCACACTGGCTAAAATCAACGAACTCATTAAAAATACTTGCGCTTTTCTTTTTTTAAACATTATATTTTTAAAAGCCATAAAAAAAATTAATTAGTAATAAATAAACGGGGCGTAATTGACGTTTGCACAAAAGTTTTATAATCAGTTTTATACACGGTTGACACGGTGCTAAATTTTATCAAAACATTTTTCTGTTCACCCGCTTCGCCAAAAACTTCAAACATAAAATCATCAATATTCATGTTGTCTGGTGTTAAACGAATCACATCCCCTGGTTTAATAACCGAATCACTCGGCAACGAAAGATCGGCCTGATTAATATATTTTACTCTTTCAATCCAGCCTTTTTGTTCAATATCATCATATTGATATCTAAACATCGTAAAAAACTTTTTACCTTCTTCCTCAGTTTTAAAAGTCAAACTTGTATTCCCTACCAATTCAAAATCACTGCCCATACGAATAGCCCTGGACATTGTTTCCAAAACAGTCTGAGTAGTGTCACTATCTCGTAAAATCGTATAGGCGATTCTTTCTCCCCTGACCGTAGCCACATAAATATTGATTAAAATTGTGGAAATAATCATAAAAATCGTCACCGAGGTTAACGCTTCAATTAATGTGAATGATTTTTTTAGATTTGTTTTTGGCATTATTGTTATCTTTAATTTTTGACTTAGTTTTTTATTTTGTATTATTTTGATTGTTGAATATTGGATATTGTAATTTTCATTTTTGACTGGCGCCTGCCCCCACACTAACTTTACGTTAGAATTACAATACTTGCTAATGGACGTGATCGTAATAAATAATTCTTATCATATCTATAGTAAAGTTAGTGTGGGGGATTTGTGACATTTGACATTTGACATTTGACATTTGGCTTTATTTTGTGTATTGACTATTTAAAATTGTTAGAATATGGGAGTATTAGTTTATTAGAATATTATATTCTTACTCTGGCGAACCATAATAATTATACAAATAATCTTCAACATTTAAAGTGTAGGTTGGTTCATTTTGACATTGGGTTTCGTTGCGCCTAACACATCAGGTCATAATTACATTGACTCTAAAAACATTTGTTTTTCCTTCCACACTGCTCAATACAATTTTTCTTTTGAAAAAATATGGTAAATTGTCCCCTGTAGAATAAACATATTTTTTCTCATCGCTATCAAATTTCAAAAAATCATTTTGGTCAAAACTCTCTAACGTTCTATTTTCAATATCAATTTGATATTCACCATCAGCTAAATTATTTCTAAAATTGTTCTCTGAGTGCATAAAATTAGTATCGCGAATTTGTCTAACCAACTCTACCCCTTCTTGAGCCAAATTAGTAGCAATTAATCGGCTTTGAATATGAGGCGTATTCGCCAAAGTTCTAATCACCAAAATAAAAGCACTTAAAATACCTATCATTAAAATAGAAATCGCCACCAACGACTCAATCAACGAAAAAGCTCTGCGATTTTTGATATATTTATGAGATCACGCCATTAAAATTATAGATTATTATTTACTATAGTATAAAACAAAACCCCAAAAAAATCAAGGTTAAATTAAAAAACAACGAATATTTCTTCGTTGTTTTTTACTATTGTATTATTTTTGAACAAAATCAACAATTTTTTTCATAACTTCTGGTTCTTGGTTACATAATTCTGCCATAACCTTTCGATCTAATTCAATATTTTTTGCTTTAAGCAATTTAATAAATTGGCTATAGGTCAAACCATTATCTCTCACAAAAGCATTGATTTTTGTTTGTCAAAGACAACGATTCACTCTTTTCTTTTCTTTGCGACCTCGAATTGCGTGTTCACCAGCATGCAATAATGCCTCTTTGGCAGCTCGAATTTTAGATTTTCGACCATAGCGAAAACCTTTGGTTTGCTTCAAAATTTTATTGGTTCGTTTTTTCGATACGACACCTGTTTTTACTCTTGCCATATATTATAATTTATTGATTGTTATTTTTTCTGTCTCATAATTCTAAGCACTTTTCTGGAAAAAGCTTTAGACAGTGTTGTTTTTCTTTTTCGACGCTGTTTTGTAACTGGTCTATCGCTAGCCGTGGTATGAGCAATATTACTAGCTCGACGCAAAACTTTATCGTTTTTGGTTACCCTTATTCTTTTAGCATAAAAATTGCGATTCATTATTCAAAATTTAATTTTTTATTTAAAAATAATTATTTCAAAGCCATTAGCTAATTTTTTAAGTTCCGAGGCGGTTTTATATTCAACAGGTATCATACTCAAAAACATTTTGGTTTTTTCTAAAGCTAAATCAAAATGACTCTTTTCTCTTCCTGCTAAAAACATTACCACCTTGACTTTTAAACCATCGTTTAAAAATTCTTCTAATTTTTTGATTTTGGTTTGCATATCATGCTTTCCTTCATTGAAACTAATTTTGATTATTTTCATCACATCGCCTCGTTGTTTTCTTGATTCTTTACGTTTTAATTTTTCTTCTTGATAACGCATTTTTTTAATATCACCTAACTTATAAACTGGGATTTCTGAGTTTTGAGTAACTAAAATCAAATCCAAATTTTGAGCACGAGCCATAGTTTCGGCTTCACCATATTCAACCACGCCTATCATTTTTGCATCCACACCGATTAATCTTATTTTCTTTGTGTAATCAGTCATTTTTTTATAAAAATTTTAAATTATTAATGATATAAACTATATATATGTGAAAAACATTTATGTTTTTAGAATAATTTTGCTAAATTTAGCAATTCATAAAAGTTTAATTTTGATTCGTGAGTGGTAAACATTACATTAACAAATTATAGAGCCAAAATTAAACTTTCTGGGTGTGGGGGTGGAAATGGCGGGAATCGAACCCGCGTCTAAGAAACTTCCTTACCTAAATCTACAAGCTTAGATTATTTTTAATTTTAAGATTAATTCTAAAAAATAAACAAAACAAATTAATCCGATTTAGATATTTTTCTTTAAATTGTTCTAACCACAATTTAATATAGCTCGCCAAATTACCTTAAAGCCCATCGAGCATCAACTTTAAGGGTTGCCGTTAACGAGTTACGCTAAAGCGTAAGCAGGTTGATATTTGTTGGCATTTGTTGTTTGATTTGATGATTAGCAAGGTAACAAATCATCCTTGACTTGCATTATATAAAGAGAATTCCCTATCGAAGCCGATCATTCCCTTTCTAATTACTAATTATATCAAATAATTGCGATATTGTAAACCCCCCAAATTAAGTAATATACAATCTAAGTGAAAAGATATGGTTAAGTAATTAAGAAATCTAAGTGAAATCTTAATAAAAATAGGCCTGTTTGAAAACATCAATGGAACGCCGCCAGGCGGCGTTCCATTGGAAAAAATTTACAACTAATACAATTGTCAAAAGACATCAAAAGAATGGCAATTAAATTATATAAGATGCTTTAACGAGAATTAGTCAAACAATATCTAAAATCACACCAATAAACTCAACTAACTCACGAGGTCATTTTACTTACACCATTAAATTATTTAACACGCTCCTTTTTAGAGAAAACCTGTTTCTTAAAAGCGGGGGGTAAATTATTTTAAAGTTTAATTAACATATCCAAATTATCGCTATCAACCATTTTCACATTGTGTAAATATCCACATTTTAAACATTGATATTTAATAATGTATTGGTTATGCTTAATTTCAAACCCGATAGGTTTCATTAGCCCACCGCATTGACTTTGCCTATCACCAGGATTAATGTCAATATGTTTTGAATACAAACACTTTGGACAATGATCGGTATAACCATTGCCCAAAACTTTTTCCCCACAATTTTCGCAAACAAAATTCTCAATCTGTCGTTGAAACAACTTCATTATAATTTTTTTATTTGAATTACAAAATCAAACAAATCATTTTTCACTGCTTTTTCAACCTCAAAATTATTAAGCTGCTCAAAACTAAAATTATTAATTTTTACATCTTTTTTAATATTTTGACTTACCAAGTTTCAAAACTCATTGTCGTTATGTTTTACAATTGCTAAATCAATCAAATCGTTGGGACTATAATTTAGCTCCTGACGTAAATCTTGAATTAATCTAACCAGCTCTCGATATTTACCTTCATTAATTAATTCTAACGTTAAACTAACATCTAAAACCATATCTTCATTAATTTTTTCGTTAAATACAATCTCTTTAACATTAATTTCGTCTTTAAGAATTTCTAATAATCCGCTATCTAAATCTATTTTATTTTTTATCGTTAGCGACGCGAGTGGCTGTCTAACTTTAATTGTTTTTTCTTGACGAAGTTTTAAAGCTTGTGTGCTTCAATCAATAATGACTTGCATATTGGTCAATAGTTTATCATCGATTTCAATACCCAACATTTCAATTTTATCTAAATGGACTGATTCAAAATCAATATTGAACCCGCCTTCGATTCAAATTAAATCAGCTGTAAATGGACAAAAAATAGCCAACATCTTATCAATTTCTTTAATGGCTCAAGCAAAAACCGTAGCCGAATTAATATTATTATTTTGAACTACTTTGCGCGATCGTCTTAAATATCATCTTGAAAAAGCATCAATTAATTCATCGAGAATTTTGGTCGCTGCATAAGCATTATATTTATCTAAAACATTAATAAACTCTTGTTTTGATTTTTCAACTTTATTGACTAATCATTTATCTAAAACCGCGCCAGTATTATAATTTTTAATTATTTTTTGTGCATCTAAATTAATTTGATAATTATTTTTTACATACGTTTCATAAAATTTAAAAACATTGAAAAAAGTGTTAATAACGCGACGTTGTTGAACTAATAAATCTCTTTCTAAAAATTTTTTATAATCGCCGGCGCTTGAGACGCTAACCAAATATCATCGCAATGAATCAGCCCCATACTTTTCAAGCAATTCTTCGGGAAAAACAACATTACCTTTTGACTTTGACATTTTTTCACCTTTGCCATCTAAGATTAAACCTAAAGTCACGACGTTGTTATAAGCCGTGCCAAAACCAAGAAGTGTAGAAATAGCCAACAAAGTATAAAATCAACCTCGAGTTTGGTCCATACCTTCACAAATAAAATCGGCTGGAAAACGAAATCCTTTTTCCAGATAATATTTAATATCTTTCAGTGTCTTGCCGTCATCATATTTAAACGGAAAATGATCTTGAGCAAAAGGCATAGCACCAGAATCAAACCAACAATCAATCACTTCTGGTGTTCTTACCATTTTACCTCCACATTCACATTTAATATAAAATTTGTCAATATAAGGTCGATGCAAATCAACTTCGCCAGTAATGGTATTAATTGGTAATTCACTCTCATTTAATCCCTTACCTTTTTCTTTCAATTCTTCTACTGAGCCAATAGATTGTTGCTGACCACATTTTTCGCAAATTCAAATTGGCAATGGTGTCGCTCAATAGCGGTTTCTCGACAAAGCTCAATCTTTAATATCATTTAATCATTCACCAAACCGACCGTCTTTAATATAATCCGGTTCTCAATTAATACCACTATTATTTTTTAATAGTTCTTCCTTGAGCGATGACATTTTAATAAACCAGC
Organism: Patescibacteria group bacterium; assembly: GCA_022705625.1. GTDB lineage: Bacteria > Patescibacteriota > Minisyncoccia > UBA6257 > JAKLIH01 > JAKLIH01. The sequence goes on along the minus strand of JAKJEE010000010.1, from coordinate 8,047 downwards.
TTTCATTAGCTCGATAAATGAGTGGAGTATTACATCGTCAACAAAATGGATACTCATGCTCAGTCCCCTTCATATCCCCATAAAGCAAAATCTTTCTTGCTTTCAAATTATCAAAAATTAGTTGGTCGGCATTTTTAAAAAATACACCTCTTGCTGCTGGCAAAATATTTTCATAATCCATTAGTTTGCCATTTTCATCCACGTTCAAAATTACTGCTAAGTTTTTGGTATTGCCCAATTCCATATCATCAACACCAAAAGCTGGAGCAATATGCACTACCCCTGTACCATCAACACTCGACACAAAGCTCGCTTCAACTATTTCGTAAATCTTTTTATTTTGACTATAAGCTTCTTTATCTTCAAATAGTGGCTCGTATTTTAAACCAATCAAACTTTCAGCCTTGATATCTTTTATCTTTTCCACTTTTTTGTCTTTCAAAAAATCAACCAAAGTTAAATCCAAATGACAAATAATATTTTCACCATCAACATTAAATAAAGAATACGAAATTTTAGTATTAATAGCTAAAGCCACATTGGCCATTAAGGTTCAAGGCGTAGTTGTTCAGGCCAACATACTAGCGCTATCAACCCCAATCCTTTGAGCATCTTTTAATTTACATTTAATATAGATCGAAGGATCTTTAACCATTTGATAACCCTGAGCAACCTCGTGACTCGAAAGCCCAGTACCACATCTTGGACAAAATGGTAAAACTTTGTGTCCTTTATAAATTAAATTTTTATTATGGATTTGTTTTAATAGTCACCACACTGATTCCATATAATCAATACTATAGGTTTTGTAGGCATCGTCCAAATTTACTCAATAGCCAATTTGTTTGGTGTTTTGTTCCCAATCTTTAATATATTGGAAAACGGAATTCTTACATTCTAGATTAAATTTATCCACGCCATAACTTTCAATATCATTTTTAGTTTTAAAACCTAACTTCTTTTCAATACTAATTTCTACTGGTAATCCATGCGTATCTCACCCGGCTTTACGATTTACCAAAAACCCTCGCATTGTTTTATATCGACAAAATAAATCTTTATAGACCCTAGCTAATACATGGTGAACTCCTGGTTTATTATTCGCTGTTGGTGGTCCTTCATAAAACGTAAAATAAGGAGCATCTTTACGCGCCTCTAAAACTTTTTGAAAAATATTATTTTTTTCTCAGAAAGCAAGAATATCTTTTTCTTTTTTAACAAACTCAAGTTTATATTTTGCTTCGTTATTTTCTTCAGCCATATTAACAATCTTAAAAAATCATTCGGTCTTAATTCATTTTTTCTAAATATTGTTCAGCCACTTCATAATCACCAGCATAATCTTGTTTAGTAAACCCTCTCATACCACCTTTAACCATCACTACTTTTTCACTGCCCTTACCAGTAACAATTAACACTTCTTCATCGCTATTTAACATATCAATTCCCTTGTGAATCGCTTCTATACGATCAGCTATAATCCTGGCTTTTTCTTTATTCTCAATTCCCGCATAAATAGCATTCATAATTTTATGGGGATCTTCGTCATAGGGATCTTCATTGGTAACAATCACGTAGTCACTCAAATTGCCAGCAATTTTACCAATTTCTGGACGTTTCCATTTATCACGCGACCCACCACAAGCCCCAACGATACTAATAATTTTTTTAAAACCCATTTCTTTTAGAGTAGTAAGAACCGCTTTCAACGAATCGGGGGTATGAGCGTAATCAACTACTACGTTTTTGTTAGTTTTGGTTTTGACAAATTCCATTCTACCCTTCGTTCCTTTATAATCTTTTATAATTTCTGCCACCTTGGCCATATCCACCTTTAGAGCTTTCAAAATTGCTAAAGTCATCATTACATTATAAACGCTGAATGTACCATATAAATTAACATCAAAATGGATATCTTCAAAATTAAAATGAAGACCAGTAGCATCAATAGCTAAATTTTCTGGTTTAATTAAATTTAGATTTAAAATATTGATTTTAGTATTATTTTTATTTTCATTTAGAGAAACAATATATTTTTTGTCTGCTTTAAAATCCAAATAGTATTGGCTATTTTCATCGTCAAAATTTACAATCGAAACTTTTTCAATCTTTTTATTATCAATAAATTTGTGTTTTGATTGCGTTAAAAGTTTAAATAACCTCCCTTTTGCTTGTTTGTAATTATCAAAACCACCATGGATTTCAATATGTTCTTTTTGCAAATTAGTAATTGCCACGATATCAAAATTAAAAGCATCACCTCGAAATTGCGAAAGCCCTGATGATGTAACCTCAATAATACCAACTCTGGCTCCATTTTTATAAGCCTTTCGAAAATACATTGGCAATGTTCATCGACCCGGCATAGTCATTTTTTGAGTATTCAAAACCGAGCCCTGATTACTGCTAATCTCTAATGTTGAATAACTTGCATATTTAATATCTAATGATTTTAACACAAAAGACAAAATACTAACCACCGAACTTTTGCCCTTAGTGCCAGTAATACCAACTATCACCATTTTGTCTTGAACACCGGTTAAAATTATTCTACCAATTAGTGATCACGAATAATGCCAAAGCGTTATTCCTAACTTATATATCTTTTTGACAAATTTCTTAATTTTTTGCATTGTGCTTTATTTTTAATAAATATTATAGTATAATATCATAATATCAAATAAAAACCTTAAAATCAAGTAAAAATTATGAGTAATTTTGAACTAAAATCACCCTTTCAACCGACTGGTGACCAGCCACAAGCTATACAAAAATTAACTAAAAATTTAAATGCTGGCGTAAACTACCAAACGCTTTTAGGCATTACCGGTTCTGGCAAAACTTATGTTGCCTCAAACGTAATCCAAAGAATTCAAAAACCAGTTTTAATTTTATCGCCCAATAAAACCTTGGCCGCTCAATTATTTAGCGAATTCAAAACTTTTTTTCCCAAGAACGAAACTAAATTCTTTATTAGCTTCTATGACTATTATCAGCCAGAAGCTTATTTGCCTTCGACTGATACCTATATAAGTAAAGATTCAAAAATTAATAAATATATTGAAGAGTTACGCCATGACGCTATCACCAGTGTGCTGAACCATAACGATATTATTATTGTTGCCTCGGTATCAGCAATTTACGATGTTGGCAGCCCAGAAAATTTTAATAAAGCCTCTTTTACTATCAACATTAATGATAAATTTACTCGCAGCGAATTGGCTAAACGTTTAGTTACTATCCATTTTTCTCTTAAAAACTTAAATCTTTCCGATTCTGGTTTCTTTAGATTTAGAGAAAATATCATTGAGGTTTTTCTTCCCAATGGCCTTGAAATTATTGAAATCGAGCTTGAAAAAAATAAAATAAAATCAATTTCTAAAAAATTTAATAATATTCAGAACCAAGGTCAAGATTTTTTAAACATCAAAAATAAAACAGATTTTAATAAAGAAAAAATAAAATCATTTACTTTTTATCCGGCTAAGCTTTTTATCACTGATAAAGAAAAGCTTGATTTAGTTATACTCAACATTAAAAAAGAGCTCAAAGATCATTTAAAACTTTTAAAACAGCAAAATAAACATACTGAATATTTTAGATTAAAAACTCGAGTTAATCGCGATATTGAAATGTTACAATCAACCGGCTATTGCGAAGGCATTGAAAATTATTCACGTCACTTATCTTTTAAGAAACCCGGCGATCCGCCTTTTACCTTGCTTGATTATTATCATTTTCGTTTTGGAAATGACTTTTTACTGTTCATTGACGAAAGTCATATCGCTATTCCTCAAATCCAAGGTATGTATAATGGTAACTATATTAGAAAATCAACTTTAGTAGAATATGGTTTCCGCCTCCCTTCAGCTATTGACAATCGCCCTTTAAAATTCTCTGAATTTGAAAAAATCATTCCGCCAACTATTTTTATGTCAGCTACGCCTCGAGAATACGAAATGAAAAAATCGGAAAACCACATCGTTGAACAGCTTATTAGACCAACTGGTATTTTAGATCCCAAAATTATCGTTAAACCTTGCCAAAATCAGATTCCAGATTTAATTAAAGAAATTAAAAAACAAATCAAAAACCAAGATAAAACTTTAGTTTTAACCTTAACCAAAGCTTCCGCTGAAGATTTATCTACTTTTCTACAAAACCAAAATATCAAAACTAAATATTTACATTCCGATATCAAGCCATTGGAAAGACCAAAAATATTAAATGATTTACGTTCCGGTAAAATCGATGTTTTGATTGGTATTAATCTTCTACGTGAAGGTCTTGATTTGCCTGAGGTTTCATTAATTGCTATCCTTGACGCTGACAAAGAAGGTTTTTTAAGAAACAAAACTTCTCTACTGCAATCAATTGGTCGTGTAGCTCGAAACACCGAAGGTCGAGCCATTCTTTACGCTGATACCTTAACCGATTCAATCAAAGAAACTATCAAAGAAACTGATCGCCGACGACAATATCAAAAAGAGTATAACCAAAAACATAAAATAGTTGCCAAGACCATTAAAAAATCTATTTCAAAAACATTTTTAGGTGACGATGAAATTGTTTATAACCAAAAACATTCAAAAGAAATGTTAGCTTATTTAGAAAAAGAATTACAAAAATCCATTGCCAATTGAGATTTTGAAAAATCAGCCGAACTACGTGATAAAATTAAAACTATAAAAAATAAAGAGTAAAAACATAATTATCTAATACTCTAATAACACGCTACTCTAAATAAAAAATTAATGTAAAAACCAACTGATTAATTAGTTGGTTTTTTAAATTAATATTGCAGTATTAGTATTAATTTGGATTATTCGGATGAGTTCGGCCTACCCTCCTCGCCAACCTTTGATTGGCAATCGGGGGTCATTAATGCTACGATAGTAAAACTTTTTTTAAATTTATATTTTTCATTGGTTTTTACTAAGTTTTAAACACTAAGGCCTAAGAACTGTTATTGTTTTCTTTGTTTATTGAATATTGTAACTTCTCTTTGAATATTGCTATGCCCCCACATTAACTTTACTATAGATATGATAAGAATTATTTATTACAATTACGTCCATTAGCAAGCATTATAGTTCTAATGTAAAGTTAGTGTGATGGGAAGATTGTAACTTCTCTTTTTTGACTTAGTTTTTTTATTTTGCATTATTTTGGTTGTTGGATATTGGATATTGGAACTTTTCTTTGAATACTGTAATTTCTCTTAATAACTTCTACCAAACAATCATTTATGTTTGGCTTTTTCACCACAATAAATACATTTGCCATCAACACCGTCATCATTCATTTGGTCAAACTCCAAACAACGAGTTGTGGCTTTAGTTTCGGCTTTAATTTTTGCTTCACATTCTTTATTCTCGCAAAAATAAGCTCTAACAAAATTCTCGTCATCAATCAATTTTTTAAATTCTTTATAATTGTCAGCGTCTTTGGTTTTAGCTAATTTCAATTTTTCTGATTTTGCTAACAAATCATTTTGAATAACTTTCAATAGTTCGCTAATTTTTAATTCAAATCCATCTAAATTAATATTTTGTTTTTCAAAATTATCACGTCTAACAATTTTTAGTTTTTGATCTTTTACCTCATCATTACCAATTTCAATTCTGATTGGTACCCCTTTGAGTTCTCATTCGTTAATTTTGTAGCCCAAGCTATGAGCATCATCAATATCAATCCAAGATTTGATACCTTTTAATTTCAATTTTTTATCAATTATATTGGCTAAATCTAAAATTAAATTATTTTCCTGGTTCTTTTTGATAATAGGAATTATCACCACTTGGATTGGTGCTATCATTGGTGACACTATTAACCCTGAATCGTCCCCATGCGACAAAATTAAAGCGGCAATTGATCGCGTTGATAAACCAAAAGAACTTTGATGAGCATATTGTTTTTGACCTTTTTCATCCAAAAAGGTAACGTCAAACGCCCTCGAAAAATTAGTTGATAAATCATGCGAAGTACTCGCTTGCAAGGCCTTGCCATTAGGCATAACAATTTCTATTGAATAAGTATTTTTGGCCCCAGCAAATTTTTCTGATTGACTTTTCATACCAATATAAACCGAGATACCCAAATATTTTTCATAAATATCTTTGTATCAATTTAAGGCCTTAAAAACCATTTGTAAGTTGTCTTCATTATTCGAAAAAGCCGTATGGCCTTCTTGCCACAAAAATTCCGACGTTCTTAAAAACGGATAAGTTCTTTTTTCCGCTCTGAAAATATTGCACCATTGGTTAATTTTAATTGGTAAATCACGATAACCCTGAACTCAATTAGCAAAAGCTTTATACATGATTGTTTCTGAAGTTGGTCGCAATACCAATGGATCAGCTAATTGTTCCTCGCCAATTCTATCAATAGTTAACAACTCTGGCGCGAAGCCTTCAACATGTTCTTTCTCTTTTTTTATTAAGCTCATAGGAATTAACATCGGAAAATAACAATTTTGAAAATTGTCAGCTTTAAACATTGCATCTAATTCTTTTTGAATATTTTCTCAAATCGAATAGGCATAGGGTTTAATAATCATACTGCCCTTAACATCGGTATAGTCACACAAATCAGCTTGTATCACCACATCGTTGTATCAATCAGCTATATTTTCTGATTTTTTAGTCAAACCTCTTTTGACAAAACTTTTTTCCATGATATTTAAATTATTGTTTTTATTATTTTACTGCATTTGCATTTATTATATCAAATTTACTTAATAATGTCTATTTAGTTTTAAAACTAAAAAAGAGGGGGCACTGCCCCCTCATCGTTCTTTTTTCACTTTGAATATTTTTTTATCAGCTCTTGCAATCGCAAAGAGTTGACAAATTTTTGTGTCACCTCGCCCGTTCCAAAAATCAAATCTTTGCCCTCGCTATCAACCGCTCGGAGACATCCATCTGAGGTGTTGGCAAAATGACCACCAACGTCAAACACTCTCTTTACCGCTTCTTCAAGCGAATTAGTGCTAAAGTCACCCGGAATTTCTTTGGTAATTCTTTGATTTTCTACTGGTACTGGCGTTGCAATGTTTTTAGCACAGTTAGCCACCAATTTCATTATCTTCAGGTCGTGAACAATCTCGCATTGTGTTTCTTCGATCTTTTCAGCTATCAACGAAGCTCGCTCGGCGGATTCTTGCAATTTATATTGAAACATTGCTTCCTTCGAATCAAAAACTATCGCACAAAGCCAAAAATTTTTTGTAATGACCGTGCCGATCATTCTTTCCCTGATAAAAGAGCTCGTGATCACTTGCTCGCAGTGACGATCAAACATCAAATCAAGAATCATAAGATCTCGTTTTTCAAGTTCCCCTTCGTATTCATTATTGGATCTTACGCCCTGTTGTTCTAAAAAGAGGTAACAAAACAGCGTTTTTTCATCGTCATCAAGTGGTCGGATTGATCTTAGCCGCAATCCTTCGCCAACTTTTTGATATCTGTCCGGTAAATAACTGTTTACCACCTCTAATTCAGACACTGATATTTTATAATCTATAGTTTTTGCAACTTTTTTTAACGACTCTTCCACGACAAACTTTCCCCATGTAAACATTTTTAATCTCCTTTTAATGTACAGATTTTGAATATTATATTAACACAATTTTATCCATACGTCAACTAACCCTTAATTCACATCAAAAATTCTTTATTCCCTCCTTTCTTGCCAGTTACAATTGATTCGATAATTCCTAAAATTTTATACTCTTGGTCAACTTCGTTTTTTATATTATTTACAACTTCTTTAATCAATATGTCATCTTTAACTTTACCTTGCTTATTTTTATCGCCCTTGATTTCAAACTGGGGCTTGATTAATAAAATCATTTGACCACCATTTTTTAAGAATTTTTTTAAAAACGGCAAAACTTTTAGAATAGAAATAAAAGACACGTCCACGGTTATCAAATCAACTAATTCATCTAACTCCTTTAAATCGCGAATATCGGTTCTCTCTAAATTAACAACTCTTTTATCTTTTCTCAATTTTTCATCTAATTGATCACTGCCCACATCCACAC
>JAKJEE010000009.1 GCA_022705625.1 Patescibacteria group bacterium | reverse complement strand
GTTAGTGTGGGGACAAAGCCATTCAAGAGAAATCACAATGTCTTCACCATAATAAATTTCTACAAAGTGTTTGTTAATTTTTGAATCTTTGATTTTCGTTTTTAACTTTTGACATTTGACATTTGACATTTGATTTAATTGTTGGTTAGTGTGGGGGCTGGCCCGTCTCTCGCTCGTTAATGTGACTCAAACAACACGAATAATCAAAATGTATCGCCTAAAAGAATAAATATAAATAATATATGGAAAATAATTCTGATTATGCCATTGAAGTAAAAGAACTAACTAGAAGATTTCCTCACCTTATAGCCGTAAATAAGGTGTCTTTTAATGTAAAAAAAGGCGAAATATTTGGTTTTTTAGGGCCAAATGGTGCTGGCAAAACTACCACCGTTAATATGCTATGTACTTTATTAAACCCGACTGGTGGTGATGCATTTATCAATGGTGATAGCGTTAAAAACCAACCATTACGCGTGAGAAAAGCAATTGGCATTGTCTTTCAAGAATCAACTTTAGACAATCATTTAACTGTCAAAGAAAATTTATATTTACATGCCAAATTATATGGTTTGACAAATGAAGAATTTAAAAAACAGCTTTATCAAGTAGTCAAATTAGTTGATTTGGAAGACAAACTTAATACCTCAGTTGGTCAATTATCTGGAGGCACAAAAAGAAGAATAGAAATTGCTCGAGTTTTAATCCATAAACCCAAAATTTTATTTTTAGACGAGCCAACAATTGGTCTCGACGCTCAAACCCGTAATAAAATATGAGATTATTTGTTAAAAGTACGTAAGGAAAATAATATGACCATTTTTTTAACCACTCAGTATATTAATGAGGCTGAGATTTGCGATCGCATTGGAATTATTGATCAAGGTGAAATCATTGCTTTGGATACACCCAACAATTTAAAAAACTTGGCTAGCGAAGATACCATTGAAATACAAACGAATAATAACCAAAAAAGTATTAAAGAAATAAAAAATGCTTTCCCTGATGTCTACTTAAAACAAATAGGTAAAAATATTATTATTAAATCAGAAAAGGGTGAAACTTTTTTACCAAAAGTTTTAGAAGCGATAACCGAAGATATTAATTCTATCAATTTAACCAAACCTTCGTTAGAAGATATATTTTTAAAACTAACTGGCAGACAAATTAGATAAATTAACAATGATTAGCGATTAATAATTATCATATGAAACAATATGACACCAAAAAAGAATTAACTGGCATTTATATTATTTGATATCGCGAGATGTTACTGTATTTTAGAAATACAATAAAAATATTTTCATCTTTCTTTGTACCAATAGCATTGACATTGTTTTTAGGCAGTGGACTCGCCTCATTTTTCCCAACTGCCAGTCAAGTGGAAAATTTTTCAAACTTCTTTTACAGTGGTGTGTTAGTGCTAAGTATCGTGGTGAATGTGTTTGACGCTACTATTTCACTGGTTTGAGATAAAGAATTTGGTTTTATGCGAGAAATTTTGGTAGCACCATTGTCAAAAACTAAAATTGTTCTCGGCAAAATATTGGGGGCAGTAACTCGAGGTTTAATGCAAGGCATAGCGATGTTAATTATCGCGCCAATTTTGGGTATCAATTTATACCCCTATCAAGTTTTATTATTACTACTACTAATAGTTTTAATATCAATAATCATTGCCAGTCTGGGGATAATAGTGGCAACTTTTATAAAGCGTATTGAAACTTTTTCAGTGCTATCCCAAATTGTGGTATCGCCATTATTATTTTTGTCAGGCGCATTTTTTACCTTAGAAAAAACGCCACGTTTTATACAAGCGATTAGTTATTTTAATCCAGTATTTTACGCTGTTAATGGTATAAGAATATTAGTTTTTAATACTGATTTTATGCCTGAGAAAATGTCAGCGATGATGGTATATAATTTAAATTTTGGATTCGTAGTGTTAATCGCTTTTGCTTTAGTCTCTTTAGGAACTGCGATTATGACTTTTAGCCGAGTTAGCATTACCAAAGTAATTCAAAAAATCATTGCTGAAACTGAGGATATGGTCTAAAGGGAAAATACCTACTAGTCAATATTCGAGCCCCAAAAAAATAAATACAATAATAATTCATTGAAAAGATAATAATAAATAGCGAGCGGGAAATAATATCTCTTGCTTTATGCAGAAAAATGTGATAGACTGTCAGTTGATTAAATAAAATAAGAAAAATACTATGTTAACAATCAGATTAAAAAGTGAAGGGAAAAAACACCAAAAAACAATGAGAATCGTAATCGTTGATTCCAAAAAATCATCAATTAGTAATAAATACATCGAAAAAATTGGTTGATGAATTCCAGCTGAACATAAACATGCTATTAATGGCGAAAAAGCTTTGGCTTGAATTGCTAAAGGTGCTCAGCCAAGTGCAACGGTTTATAACCTACTGGTGGCTGATAAAATTATCGAAGGCAACAAAATTCCTAAACATAATCATTCTGAAAAAGCGATTGAAGCTAAAAATAAAAAAGATAACCCTGGGCCAGTAAAAGACGAGGTGGCTAAAGTTGTTGAAGAAACAAAGGAAGAAACTTCTGCCAAAGAAATTACTGAATAATTTATACACAAAATAATACAAACACCTAAAAACTAACAAAAACCAACCTTTCGGTTGGTTTTTTAATATTGATGGCCTAGCGTTCCCAACTTTAATTTATTACCCTTGACTTTTACTTTAATATAATATAATATGTTAGTAGATAATTCCGTTTGGTCGAATTATCTGAATTAATAAAAGTTATAATAGAATAACATGGAACAACATACTGATATGGTTGTTTTGGAAACTATTTTAAAAAGCATAGTGAGTAATCCCGAAGCTGTTAAAATAGATCGCCAAATTGACGAAAGAGGTGTCTTGTTGACTGTCGATGTTGACCCAGCTGATATGGGGCATTTAATTGGCCGACAAGGTAGAACTATTCAAGCCATTAGAACTCTTATCAAAATTGTTGGAGCAAAAAATCAAGCTCGCATCAATATCAAGATTCCTGGCTCACAAGATAATGGTGGTTATCAACATAACGACCAACCATCAGGAAGTGACAGAGTGGCTGACGCTTTGGATGATTTGAAAATTTAATTTAAATTTTATTAAAGAGGTGATTTATCACCTCTTTTTTTTATGGTAATTGTATGCTAAAATAGATTAAAATCAGTTTTAAATTTATAATGAAACCATTTATTTCTATATTAAAAATACTGAGCACATTTGCGCTAGTAATTATTTTGTTATGGTTTGTTGATTATATTAAAAACCAAGATAGAAACATTCAGGTGAACCAAATTCAAAAGACAACAACTGGCAATATGCCACCTCAAACATTAATAACCGATCTGTTAAATCAAATATATACCACACCGATTAGCTATATGATTAACGATGAACGTAGTATTTTAATCAATTTAACAAATATGAATTTGTTTTTATTAAAATCTGGCCAGATTTATAAAACAATTTCCGTTTTACATAAAGGCCCCGATACCTTATGATTTCAATCGCCCACTAATTACTTTGGTGTCGGAGTAAAATATAAGTTACTTAAATCGGGAATTGTTAATGTTTATATGCCTTATGCCGTACAAATTCATCAGGATTTTTTTATCCATGGTATACCCTATTTACCGAGTGGCGAAAGAGTAACTAGTCGATATAGTGGTGGTTGTTTAAGAGTAAGTGACGAGGATGCTAAAAGTATTTATGACTTTGTCAAACGAAATGATAAGATTTTTGTTTTTGAAACAGCTATAAAAAACGAAAGTATTAAGCCCGGATTTTATAATCCCATTGATTCTAATCGCTATTGAATTAAACAGGCCTTTAACAGTCCTTTAAAAATTAACAATCAGTATTTGCAACACGCTGGTGTTGATCTGGCCACTAAGGAAGCCGAGAACGTTAAAGCGATCTACGCGGGTCAGATTGAAAATATTATTATGATGGGCAATAATGACTTTGGTTTTGGTAATACCGTGATAGTGAAACATCAAATTGCTCACCAAACCTTTTATAGTTTATATGCCCATTTAGCAACCGTTGAAAAAGATATTTTGGTTGGACAACAAATAAACGGGGGAACAATATTGGGAAAAACCGGAGCTAGTGGTTATGGTTGCCAAAATTATTGACGGATTGGTAAAGATGGTTGTAATGAAAGTGATTTTTTAGATCGTCATTTACATTTTGAAATTAAAACTCAACCAGTTCTGACTAATAGCGATGGCGCCAATGATTGCCAACAAAAAAACGGACAACTTGGCCCTTGCTTTGGTTACGTTCCTAAAAATCCGTTAAATTATGGTTATATTAATCCCATGACATTTTTAACTAAATAAACATAAACTATGAAAAAAATAAAAACTTTTAATATTTTGACCATTTATCCAACGATTTTTGATTCATATTTTAATTTAGCAATTATTAAAAAAGCACTTGATAAAAAAATAATCAAAATCAACATTCATAATTTAAGAGATTATAGTGTAGATAATTATAAATCAGTTGACGATAAACCCTATGGTGGTGGAGCCGGTATGATTATGAGATTGGATATTATTTTTAAAGCCATTAAAAAAATTTTAAAAAATGGTAAAATAAAAAGTCATATTGTAGTGTTTGCTGCTAAGGGAAAACCCTTAACTCAACAAAGTTTGGAAAAATGGAAAAAATATGATAATCTAACTTTAATCTGTGGACGATTTGAAGGTATTGACCAAAGAGTGATTGATAAAATTGCTGATGAAGAAGTGTCAATTGGTGAATATGTTTTAGCTGGGGGCGAAATACCAGCCATGGTAGTCATTGAGGGTATAACTCGACTATTGCCCGGTGTGCTGGGCAATAGTGACTCATTAAAAGAAGAATCTTTTAACCAACAGGGCGTATTAGAAGCCGCTCAATATACTCGACCAGAAAAATTTTACCCCGAAGCCAAGAATAAAAAAATTGTTTGAAAAGTCCCTAAAATACTTTTGTCTGGTAATCACAAAGCTATTGCCGAATATCGTAATGCGAATTCAAAATTAAAAATCAAAATTAAAAAATTATAGTTAATGAACATTTTACAAAATATATCTTTTTCAATTATCAATCTTACTCCGCCGTGATTTTTTAATTTATTAAATTTTTCATCATGGTTTTGAGTTCAATTATTCGGTGGTTTATCGATCCTCTTTATTATCAGAACAATTTATGTGTTTTTCAGCACAAAGTCAAAATTCGCTAAAATTAATAAAACCTCAAACGAACAATTAGCTAATTTAGTTAAAGAAAAAAAAGTGCTATATCCCAAGTTTTCGGTGTTAGTGCCAGCGAGAAATGAGTCGGATGTAGTTGAAAAAACTATCAAAAAATTAATTCAATTAGATTACCCAAATGACCGTTTTGAAATAATTATTATCACTGATGAAAAAGAAACACTAAATAATCAGTCCCGAAAAACAACCACCCAAGAAGTTGTTCAAAAAATAATAAAAGAATTGGAAAGTCAACCAGTAAAAATCTATCATTTAGATGTGCCTTATAATTTCAATGGCTTATTCAAAGGCAAACTAATGGATCACGAAATTAAGTCAACTAAGGGAAGGGCTTTAAATTATGCCTTCACAGCAATGTTTGATCATTTTAATTTTAATACTGATTTCTTTGCTTTCTTTGACACCGATGATCACCCAGATAAAACTTGTTTAATAGAAATTGCTAAAGAATATTTAAATCATCCTCATAAAAAAGTTTTTCAATTACCAATTTTTCAATGCCGTAATTTTTGACAAATTTCAACCTTTTCAAAAGTTATCGCCTTGGGGCAATCTTTTTCCCATGAAATATTTTTGCCCTGGGTTTTAACTTGACTACCTTTTTTAGGCGGAACTAATTTGTTTATTCAAAAAGATGTTCTTTTCCAAGTAGATGGTTTTAATTACAACTCAATTACTGAAGACCTTGATTTAGGGGTTACTATCTATTTAAAAACTGGCAATTGACCTTATTATTTGCCTTTTGCATCTACTGAACAAACCCCTGACAATGTAAAGGCCTACTTAAAACAACGCCATAGATGAGCTTTGGGACTGTTAGAAGTAATCCAAAATTTAAAAAAACAGAAAAACTGAAAAACACCTTTAGGCAAAAAATCAATGCTTTTATATTTAAAATTAATTCTTTATGGACCAGCGGAATGAGTTATTTATTTTGCGGTTACTGTTTTGAGTATGTTTATATTATTCACTCGATTGCTAAGAACCATCGTGTTGGTAATCGGTATGCAACAAGTCATCGATTTCTTTTCATTTTCATTGTTGGCAAAAGAATTATTAATTTCCGTATTGACTTTTGCGGGTATGCCGATGATTGTTTTTTCACTCTTTTTATTATTGCATTACAACCGCTATATAGAATATCAAGAAAATAATTGAGTGATGACTAAAAAATTCTTAAAGTTTTTAATAGAAACGTCTTTGGTGCTTCCCTTTATGGTGGTTTTGTATCCTTGACCTTTCTTCTCGGCTTTTTTCAAATATACTATTGGTTACTATCGTAATCGTGAATTGACTTGAGTTAAAACACCAAGAACCAAGGAGTAGTGAAAACCTGTCAAAAGTCAAAAATAAATTAAAATATTAACAAATTTACGTTTTTGTGTTTAATAATTTCAAAAATTGATTAAACTGTAAGGAGATTGTTAATGAGCGTTTAGCTTTATGGAGATTATAATCTTTAACCTTTGGTTTTCACTTTTGAATTTTGAGTTTTGAGTTTTGATTTACTGGTTAGGTTGTATTTTATTTATTTTTTTGTTAAAATATTCTAGTAACAAATACTAAAAACTATTGGTATGATTATTAATTGATTAGGGCATTCTTTTTTTAAGATTGAAACTCAGGGAAAAATAATTGCTATTGATCCGTTTCATGAAGAAATCGTTGGTGTTAAACCTTCACGTTTTAAAGCTGATATTGTTTTATCAACTCACGATCACTTGGGTCACAATAATATTGATTTAATAATGGGCACACCTTTTATTTTAAATACGCCTGGTGAAATTGAAATTAATGATATATTTGTAAAGGGGATAGATACCTATCACGATAACGATGAAGGAGCAAAACATGGCAAAAATACTATTTTTGTAATTGACAGCGAAAATATTCAATTGGCTTATTTGGGTGATTTTGGTGAGAAAAAAATTAAAGATGATCTACTAGAAAAGCTTGGCAATGTTGATATTTTGTTAATGCCAATTGTGGCTAAATATCGAACTCAGCCAATTGAAGAAGCCATAAATATTATAAAACAAATTCAACCAAAGATAATTATCCCAATGCATTATTCAAAAAAAGAAGATTTAGAAAAATTTATTAAAGAGATTGGGACATCGCCAGAAAGACTGGAAAAACTTAACATTAAAAGAAATAATATTAGCGATGATGAAGACGCTCAAATGCAACTAATTGTTTTAGAAAATAACTAAACTTGTCTATAATGGATGACAAAACAAAAAAAACGGAAAACACTCATGATAAAATCATTGCTTGTGATATTAGCCAAGAGCTAAAAGAGTGTTATATTGACTATGCAATGTCAGTTATTGTATCGCGGGCAATTCCTGATTGTCGAGATGGTTTAAAACCAGTTCAAAGACGTATTTTATACTCAATGAAAGAATTGGGTATGACGCCAAATACAAAATTTAAAAAAAGTGCATTAATAGTTGGCCACGCTATGGGTAGATATCATCCTCATGGTGATATGGCAATTTATGATACTTTAGTAAGAATGGCTCAACCCTTTTCATTAAGATATATGTTAGTCAATGGCCAAGGTAATTTTGGATCAATTGATGGTGACCCAGCGGCCGCCCAAAGGTACACAGAATGTCGTATGATGCCACTAGCTGACGAGATGTTTGAGGATATCGAAAAAGATACGGTGGACTTTATTCCTAATTATGATAACAATCTAAAAGAGCCAAAAGTATTACCGACTAAAGTGCCACAATTATTATTAAATGGCACCACTGGTATTGCGGTTGGCATGGCCACCAATATTCCTCCACATAATTTGAGCGAATGCATGGATGCAGCTATATTTTTGGCTGATAATCCGGAATGCAACACCGACGATTTAATGCAATTTGTAAAAGGACCAGATTTTCCAACCGGTGGAACTATTTATGGTTGAAATGAAATAAAGGAGGCCTATAGCACTGGCAAAGGTAAAGTTTTAATTCGTGGCACAGCAGAAATTGTTGAAAATGGTAATACCAATCAAATTGTAATTACGGAAATACCTTATATGGTAAACAAATCAGAATTGATTAAAAAAATTGCTGGGTTGATTGAAGATAAAAAAATTATTAATATCAAAGATATCCGCGACGAATCAGATAAAAATGGTTTGACAATTACGATTGATCTCAAAAAGGAAGCTAATCCAAAAAATATTTTAAACCAGCTTTATAAGTATACCGATTTAGAAAAATATTTCCACGTCAATTCCATCGCACTGATTGACGATGGTTTACAACCAGAATTGTTATCATTAAAAGATATGCTTAATGAATTTTTAAATTTTCGAAAGAATATTGTTTTTCGCCGTACGCAATTCTTGCTACGTAAAGCTAAAGAAAGATTACATATTTTAGAAGGTCTTAAGACGGCGCTTGATCATATCGATGAAATTATTGATATCATTAAAAAATCAGAAAATAAAGAAGATGCCAACTTGAAACTTTGTAAAAATTTTAAATTTACAGAAATTCAAGCCAATGTTATTTTAGAAACCAAACTGCAAGCTATTGCCAAATTAGAAAAAATCAAGATTCTTGATGAACTTAAACAAAAGAAAGATGAAATTAATGATTATGAAAAGACGTTAAAAGATCAAAAGATAATTTTAAAAATTGTCAAACAAGAGTTTATTGATATTAAAGAAAAATTTGGTGATGCCCGCCGAACCAAATTAATTAAAGGTCTGCCCGATAAAATTGAAGAGGCCGATTTAATTCCTGACGAGAATGTGCTAATTACAATGTCTCAAAATGGTTATATCAAAAGAATGAGTTCTAATATTTTCCGTACTCAACAACGAGGTGGGAAAGGCATTATTGCCTATAATGTTGGTGAAAATGATGTTTTGGAACATATATTAAATGTGAGTACCAAAGATAACTTATTGTTTTTTTCTGATCGAGGCAAGGTCTATCAAGCAAGCGCTTACGATATTAATGATGCTTCTCGAGAGTCAAAGGGTAAAGCTATCCAAAACTTTATCGATATTTCTGGTGATGAAAATGTTTCAGTGATTTTGGGTTTCAATCAAGAAATGACCAAATCCAATAAATATTTGATTATGGCAACTAAAAATGGTGTAATTAAAAAAACTGAACTTAGCGAATTCCAAAATATACGCAAAAATGGTTTATTATCGATTAAATTAGACAAGGATGATTTGCTAAAATGAGCTGATTTTTCATCAGGCGACGACTTGGTTTGTTTAGCAACTAGACAGGGTCAATCAATTATGTTCTCTGAAAAAGATGTTCGATCAATGGGCAGATCAAGTTCAGGAGTAACTGGTATTAAATTAAGTAAAGACGATGAAGTTATTGGTATGATGGTAATTAAAAAATCAACTAATAAGTCACTGAGCAGTATTGTGTCATTAAGCCAGTTCGGTTTTGGTAAAAAAACCCTCATTAAAGAATACCGTTTACAAAAACGTGGCGGGAGTGGTATAAAAAATTTTAAGATTACGACTAAAACTGGTTTGTTGGTATCAAGCAAATTAGCTAACACTCAAGAAATATTAATAGCTATCTCTAAAAATGGACTAATCATTCAAACGGAGTTAAATGCTATCCCCACTTTAAGCCGAACCACTCAAGGTGTTAAAATTATGAGATTAGACGATAGTGACCAAGTTTCAGAAATAGTATTATTATAATTGTTAAAAAATTGGTTTTGTGCTACAATGTAAATTGAATAATAATTAACCATTATGGAAAACCTTATAAATCTAAACAAATTGTTTGATAAAATGCCTTGATGAGATGGTATGAGTATTGCTGATTTTGGAGCTGGGTCAGGTATTTTTACTATTGAAATGGCCAAACGACTAAATCCTGGGAGCAACATCTTGGCAATCGATATGATCGAGAAATCATTGATATTTTTAATTGAAAACGCCAAGCGTAATGGTGTAGCTAATTTAATAGCTACTAAAGTATGCGATTTAGAAAATAAAACTCTCGGCGCCAGTTTTCAAGAATCGATTGACGTTGTAACAATCATAAATGTTTTGTTCCAGGTCAAAAATAAAGAAAATCTGATTAAAGAAGCCAAGAGAATTTTAAAACCTAATGGTTTTTTGGTAATAGTTGACTGAGAGTCGTATAAAATACCTCTCAATGATAAACTATATCCGATCAAACAAGATGATTTAATAAAAACGGTTGAGTCATTGGGTTTTACTTTAAAAGAAAAAATTAAATTATCAAACACTCATTTTGGTATTATTTTTATAAAACAATAAAAAAATATTATGTTACAAGATTTCTTTCAAAAATACAAAATAATCATTATCATCAGTGTTGTCGTTTTAATAATTGTTTTCGGCTCTTCAATATTCACGACTTTCAAGCGACCAGTAAAACTAGCCGTATGAGGTAGCGAATTGTCAGAAGAAGAATTTGAAATCTTGTCAAAAAATGTAACATCCGTTAACAACCAACCGATAAAATTTACCTACCGAAAAATCAAACCCGAATTATTTGAAAAAGAATTAGTGGATGCTTTTATCAAATCCGAAAGTCCAGATATTTTTTTAATAAATAGCGAGCAGATTGGTAAATTTAAAAAATTGATAGCTCCTTTTGATTTAGAAAACAAAGAGTATAATCTTAACAATTTAAAGCAAGATTACCCAACCATCATTATTGATAACGCGGTAATAGATAATCAGCTTTATATGTCGCCAATATCAATTGATAGCTTAGCAATGTATTATAATCGTAATATTTTTGATAGTTTATCAATTGCTAATCCGCCCAGAACCTGAGATGAACTTTTAAAATTAGTCCCCTTACTTAGACAGTTAGATGCTTATAATCGTATTGTTCGCTCACCAGTGGCCATGGGAATAGGTAGTAATATTACCAATAGTGCCGATATATTACCGCTACTCATAATGCAATTCAATGGCCAAATTATTGATATCGAAACTCAAAAAACGATGTTATTAATGAACACAAAGTTTAATGGTAAAACCATCAAGGCAAGTGAAGAGGCCTTAAAATTTTATACTCAATTTGGACAAGCAAATAGTCAATATTATTCTTGGGATTCATCATTTGGCAACGATTTAACCGCTTTTGCTAATAATAAATTAGCAATCTATTTTGGTTATAAAGCTGATACTGAAAAAATTATTGATAAAAACGCTAATCTCAATTTTGATATTGCTGAAATGCCACAAATATCTCTCAGTAATAATGTTAATTTTGGTAAATTCTTTGGCTTGACTGTTTCATCTCAGACAACTAACGCCACTGTAGCTTGAGAAGTTATAAATTTATTGCTTAAAGCTGATAATGTCAAACAACTTATTGAATTTTCAAAATTACCGCCGGCCAATCGAGCATTAATTGGCGAATATTATAATGACAATCTACTAAATATTTTCGCCAAACAAGCTTTAAGTAGCAAAACTTTTTTCCACCCTGACAATATATTAACTAGAAATGCCTTTATTGATATTATGGACAAAGTTCGTTATAATAATGATTATGATAATGCCATTCGAACATTAAACCAGAGTTTAACTAATATTCTTTATAACAATTAAAATATGTTTAAAGCCAAATATCTAAAATTTATTATCGTAATGGTTTTATTAACACCCAGTTGATTCCCCGTATCGGCTGCTGGCTTAGTGCCTTGTGGATTAGACGAACATGACATCTGCACCATTTGTGATTTTGTCGTATTAATTCAAAACCTGTTAAACCTATTTATAACTCAAATTATTTGGTATATTGCACTATTAATGATGTTATATGCTGGATTTTTAATTATTACTGACAAGAAAAAACCAGGTTATGAATTAATAAAAAGAACACTAATTGGTTTAGCGATTATACTTTTGTCGTGAGTAATAATTAATACTTTTATTTATATTGTTGCACCAGAATATGTTGACCCAACCACTGGTGAAACATTACAAAACAGTTGAAACAAAATCAATTGTGTTGAGTAAAGTTATAAGCGTTAGACAAATCGGAGTGTAATAACTTTAATTAATCAAGCCCACCTGGCGATAATGGTAATAGTAGTAGCAATTTTAATTAAAATCATTTAAAAATAAAAATATGAAAAAAATACCTTTGGTGATCATATTGATAACATTGTTGCTAATTAATTTTAATGTTGCCAGCGCTGATACCCCTACTACCACCAACAACGGTATGGTTGTTTTAGAAAATCCAGTTGGAGCTAACAATGTTTGAGAAATTATTAATCGGATTATTAATTTGATGTTCACGATTTCTTTATACGCTGGCTTAGCCTTAATTATTTGAGCCGGTTGAACAATAATTACCTCTCAGGGTAATTCAGAAAAAGTAGCTGGTGGCACTAAAATTATTACTTCGGTTTTAATTGGCATCGTGGTAATATTATTGGCTAGATTTATTATTTCAGTTGTTTATTATGTTGTGACTGGAAAACCAGGTGGAGTACCCAATTTAAATAAAACCACTACCAATTATGTTCTGAACAACCAAAAAATCTTAAAAGATTATTCAAGTTGTAAATAGTTGCTTTTTTAAAAAAAATTGTATATAATGATGATAGTTTAAAAGGTCGTAACAAAAGATTAAAAAAAGTTTATGAAGTTTCTAAAAAATTTCGCTATTGGATTATTAATTTTAGCCTTGCCATTGATGGCATTCGCTGATGATGCTTGATTAAATAACCTCCCCGAATATATGGACCAAGCACCAAGTAGTGAAAATTTTTCGCTGTCGGATTTTATAAATAATCTAATCAATTGGTTTTTTTACGCTCTGTTAGTGGTCGCCTTGGTCATGATACTAATGGTGGCTTATACTTATATTACCGCTGGCGGTGAAGCAGCTAAAGCTTCAAAAGCTGGTAAAAACTTAGGATTTATATTATTGGGTATTGCCATTGCGCTGTTAGCAAAATCAATGATTTATTTAACATGTGTTATTATCGGCAGTGGCGAAATGTGCACGTTTAAATTTTAATTAAAAAATTAATAAAAAATTAAAAAAAATATATGAAGAAATTTTTATCTATTTTCATATTGGCTTTATTGGTTTTACCTTTAGGGGTGTCGGCTATACCAGAACCAAAAAATATTCAGTTGCCTACGGTTTTAGCCACCACAGATGATTTATTCACGTTTGTCCGTATTGCTCTTAACTGAATTTTTTATGCTTTGTTGGTATTGGCAGTGGTCTACATATTAATTATTGCTATTGATTATGTAACATCTGGAGGAGGAGGTGGTTCTGATAAGGTCAAAGCTAATGGGCAAAGATTAACTTATGTTCTTTTGGGCGTTGCTTTAGCATTACTAGCCAAAGGATTACTTTATTTAGTTTGCTATTTGCTTGCTGGTGCCTCAACCAGTTGCCAGTTTTAACAACCAAATCTTAAAAATCCAACTCGACAAGGGTTGGGTTTTTGATTAACCATCACGTAAACTCTATATAAAACCAAACACTTGACTTTCGAGCTTATTTGGTGTAAAATTACATTACACGATTAAAATAGATTTGATTAAACACTAATAAAATGAATAGTCAAGAAGCAAAATCGGTCGCTAGACCACCAATTGTAGTAGTAACTGGCCACATCGATCATGGCAAAACCACCTTGTTGTCTTATATAAGACAGAACAAGTCCATTTTAATTGAAAGTGGTAATATTACACAACATATCGCTGCTTATGAAATTGAAATTGATATTGAAAACCAAAAACGAAAAATTACTTTTTTAGATACCCCTGGACACGAAGCTTTTTCGTCATTACGATCACGTGGCGCTAAGATTGCTGATATTGCGATTTTAATTATTGCTGCCGATGAAGGGTTTAAACCACAAACCAAAGAAGCTTTGGATCATATTAAGGCCAATGATATTCCTTTTATCGTCGCCATTAACAAAATTGACAAGCCCAATGCTAATGTTGAAAAGGTTAAAAATGAATTAGCCCAAAACGACATATTTATCGAAGGCAGAGGAGGCAATGTGCCTTGTATAGAAATATCCGCCAAAGATGGCACCAACATCGATTCTTTGTTAGAAATGATTATTCTCCTTTCTGACTTATTGGAAGAAAAAGCCAATTACAACAATGTGGCCAGAGGGTTTGTCTTAGAATCACATTTAGATCCTAAATGTGGTTTTACGGCCACTTTAATCATCAAAGATGGCACACTTAGAATTGGTGATAATATTATAACCACAAATACTGATGGAAAAATAAAAATACTAAAAGATTTTTTAGGCAAAAATAAAACCGCTTTAATTTTTTCAGCCCCGGCCATAGTAGTTGGCTTTAATGATTTACCAGAACCGGGTAGTGAATTTTTAGCTGGCAATAATATTCCAGCGGAATTAATCGCTGGTTTAAAAGCAACCGAGTCAATAGAATTTTGTCGCAATCAGACCCTTGGCGATAATAAAGAAAAAATCATAAATATTTTAATAAAAACTGATTGCATTGGATCTTGCGAAGCTTTAATTCATAGTTTAAATACATTAGCAAAAGATTTAAATGTTAGTTTTAAGATAATTGATAATAATATAGGTAATATTAACGAAAAAGATATTAAATTAGCTGACTTAACTAAATCGGCTATTATTAACTTTCGTATGAAGACAGAAAACGATATTAATAGTTTTATAGAATCAAAAAACATTAAAATATATTATGGCGATACTATTTACGAAATATTAGAACAACTTGAGAATGACATTTTAAGCCAGGAAGAAGACATTCCAAAAATAGCTGGCCAATTAAAAATTTTAGCAACATTTAATGATGCAAAAGGTTTTAAAGTTGTTGGCGGTGAGGTGTTCGATGGAAAAATAAACGTTAATGACTCGTTTGAAGCTGAACGCAATAACCAGGTGATTGGTAAAGGCAAAATTGTTGGAATCCAATGTCAAAAACAAAAAGTCAATTCTTTGGGTAGTGTTAATGAATGCGGATTAATGGTGGACACTAAAGTTGATTTAACAATAAATGATTTATTAAAAATCTATATTTAATTATGAACCATAAAGAAAAAACTCGATTGTTACGAGCTGGAGAAATTGGTAAAATTATCGCTAAATACATTGAGGTCAATGATTTTACTGATCGCTCTACAATTGTTACTGTTACTGATGTAGTTTTAAATGATCAGCTGGACTCAGCCAAGGTTTATCTTTCAGTTTTTCCAAAAGAAAAAGAATTATTAGTTTTTCCAGAAATTGAAAAAGACATTTACCGTTTACAAAATCATTTGAATACTCATTTACGATGTCGATTAGCCCCTCGCATAAAATTATTATTAGTACAAGAAAAATAATTTAAAAACTGGTAAAATTTTACCAGTTTTTAAATTGATTGAATGAGGTCACTGTGGGACTTGCACCCACGAATAACGGTTTTGCAGACCGCCGCGTTAGCTACTTCGCCAAGTGACCATATTGTTATTATACCAAATTTTAAAAATTATTCAAGCACTTATTTTAAAATCTAAATCCAAACACTTGTCCCCGCTTTGCTCGCCCACACTCAGAAACCTTAATTTTGATTCTATAAACTTTATAACTTGTTTACTACTCGCAAAAATATGTTTATTTTAGTATACAGTTTAACTTTACAAAATTTAGTTAAAACATTTCATGTTTTAGAAAGGTTTACCCAATGTGGGGCAAGACGCTTCGCTCTACTACTAACTTTACAATAAATCGATAATTTTGCTTTTGATTGTTATTTAATCGAATAACAACTAAAGTTATTCGTGGTAAAGTTAGTGTGGGGATTCTATGTTTGTGAATCCAAATTTCAAAACAGAGTTCAAATAATGGTTTTACCTATTACAATAAAAATTTAACCAGGAAAAACTTGCCCACTTTTTTAAAGCTCATTCGGTGTTTAACGCCGAAGGCGTTTGAACTTAAAAGGAGGGGGGACACTTGATTTTTTAAATAAATAACATTATAATATACTTGATGAATTGAATTTATTTTAATAAAAAAAATAATTAATAATTATGATTGATCCAAACAATATAAATAATTTGAACCCTCAAGATGTTAATAATAATGTAGCCAATCCTATCGACCCTAATTTCCTGCCAAAAGATTCAAATGTATATATTCGAACTATGAACACCGACTTAACCGAATTAAAGTCACGCGGTGGTGAGTCACTACCTTACGTTGAAATGCCATCAACGATTAACAACCCCACACCAGTGAATATGCCAACTGAGGCAATGAAGCCACCAGCCATACCCGAAACACCGCCTATGCCCAGCATAAATTCGGCAGTTGATTTTTCAAATCTAAATCCAGTTGACTCCACAGTTAAACCAATAAATAACGAACCAAGTTTAACTGCTTCACCTAATTTAAATGATGTTTTAAAAAAAGAAACTCCAGCCGAAAACCATACAACCTTAGAAGGTATAAAATCAAAAATTGATGCATTAAATGCTGCTCCTAATGCTACTCAAAACCAAGCAATTAATAACTTAAGTTCAAATTTTAATAGTGACATTAATAATTTAATTACCCCGGAAGAATTCAGCCCAATGGCGAACGTTGATTTTAACCCAACCCCAGTGCGTAATAAAAACAAGTTGAAAATTATATTACCAATATTATGTTTGTTAATAGTTTTAGCACTGGTTTGAATGTTGATAATTAGACCAAAAATGTTATCGCCAAAAGTTACTTTTAATCCAACTACTAATACTAGTTTATTGTCACCAGCTACCACAGTTACCACGACTAAACCTTCACCCTTTATTATGATTAAAAATGGTTTTCAAGCTAACAGCTTGGATATTGATATATCAAAATCACCAGAAATTGTTGCCCAAATCAAAGCTGAAGCCAATAATGTATTATTGCCTGGTGAATTTAAAGTAATTATTCCAACAATAAAAAATCAATTTTTAACATCTTCGGAAATAGTTAATGCTTTTGTTGACAATATACCGCCTTCTTTATCAAATAATTTAATGGAAAAATATTTAATCTATGGATTTTATGGTAAGGTGCATCCATCTTTAGGCATTATTTTAACCGTTAATAACGATAGGCTTGATCAAATTAAAGCTGATTTTTTGAGTTGAGAAAAAAATCGAGAGATTGTTAAAAGCACCTATGATATATGACTATTCACCACTAAGGCCTCCACTTCAAAGGCATTTAAAGAAAGGGAATACTTAGGTTCAACGATAAGATATTTTGATTATCCTGGCAGTGAAGCATCGTTTGTCTATGCTTTTTATCAAAATTACATTATTATGACGACCTCAAATGAATCAATCGATTCCGCAATTAATTTTTTACAAAACCCCGATACACCAATTGTGCAATAATAAATACTTAACAATTAAAAACAGCTATAAATAGCTGTTTTTAATTGGTTGTATTTTAAAGTTTTATTTGCTAAGCTATAGGATAATAAATAAAAATAATAATTTAAAAAATAATGAAGAGTATAATTAAAAATATTTTAATAATCGCTTTGGTTTTGATTGCGGTGTTGCTAATGTTTGGCGGTGATAACCAAAATTTAAGTCTTGGTTCTAAAAATAAAACCGTGGCGATTAGTGAGTTAGTTAAATTAATCAACAATGGCGAAGTAATTGAATTGGAGATCAAAGAGGATAATGTGGTAGCCATTGACAAAAATGACAATAAATCGATTGCCAAGATTAATGCCAATGAATCAGTTTTTGAACTGTTAAAATATTATGGAGTAAATGCTGAAAAAATAGCAAATACAAAAATCGTTTTTAAAGAAGATATTAATTGAATGAATATTATTTGATATGCAATGTTAGCTTTAATACCTTTGTATTTATTATTTATGGTAATGAATATTTTTGGTAAACAAAATAAACAAGGCCCGGGTCAAATGTTTACTTTTAATCAGTCCGGAATAAGACAATTCTCACCTCATAAAAATAAAATAACTTTTAAAAATGTAGCCGGCATGAAGGAAGAAAAAGAAGAACTATTAGAAATAGTTGATTTTTTAAAAAATTCTAAGAAATTTACTGATTTGGGAGCAAAAATTCCAAAAGGCGTTTTATTAATGGGTAGCCCTGGCACCGGCAAAACACTTCTAGCTAGAGCTATCGCTGGCGAAAGTAATGTGCCATTTTTCCATATTTCTGGATCGGAGTTTGTTGAAATGTTTGTAGGTGTTGGGGCGTCACGGGTAAGATCAGCTTTTGCAGTCGCTAAAAAAGCTGCACCAGCCATACTTTTTATTGACGAAATAGATGCTATTGGCCGCGAACGAGGATCAGGCATTGGTGGTGGACAAGATGAACGAGAACAAACATTAAATCAAATTTTAGTAGAAATGGATGGTTTTGATAATAACACTAATGTGATTGTTGTGGCCGCTACCAATCGACCAGATGTTTTGGATAGTGCGTTATTGAGGCCTGGTAGATTTGATCGCCGAATTATTTTACATTTACCCGATATTAGCGAACGTGAAGAAATTTTAAAATTACATTTAGCTAACAAAAAAATTAATCCAAATGTCAACGTTCGCAAAATTGCAGAAAGGACTCCGGGCTTTTCTGGTGCTGATTTAGAAAATTTAGCCAATGAAGCAACTTTGTTGGCAGCAAAAAATAATCAAAAAGAAGTGCTGGAAGAAGATTTGTTAAAATCTATCGAAAAAGTAATGTTAGGACCAGAAAGAAAAAGTCATATTATTCAACCGAGAGAAAAAGAAATTACGGCTTATCATGAAAGTGGTCATGCTTTAGTCGCCGCT
This sequence comes from Patescibacteria group bacterium, assembly GCA_022705625.1. GTDB lineage: Bacteria > Patescibacteriota > Minisyncoccia > UBA6257 > JAKLIH01 > JAKLIH01. Next base: position 3,165 of record JAKJEE010000009.1, on the reverse strand, counting down.
AAATTAAAAAATGCCGATCCAATCCAAAAAATATCAATTATCTCGCGTGGCCAAGCGGCTGGTTATACATTACAACTCCCCACTGAAGATAAAATTTTTTCTACTCGATTAGAAATTTTAGATGAGTTAGCAACTTTAATGGGTGGTTACAGTGCCGAAGAAGTTGTTTTTAAAGATATTTCAACCGGTTCAGCTAATGATTTAAAGGTAGCTTCCGAAAAAGCCAGGGCGTTTATTATGAAATTTGGGATGAGTAAATTAGGTCCAATTTCCTTGGCTGAAGATGAATCTATCTTTTTAGGTAAATCTTTAACTAATAAACATAATTTTTCTGAGGAGTTAGCGGCCAAAATTGATACTGAAATGGAAAACTTACTTAATGCCGCCCACGACACGGCTAAAAATATTATCACCAGTAGCAAAAAGGTATTAGAAAATATCGCAAAAGCATTGTTAGAAAAAGAGACATTAGAAAAAGAAGAGTTTTATCAATTACTTGAAGAAAATTAAAGTTTATGATAAACTGGCTGTGAATTTCAATTCGCATCTGGTTTTCTTTTAAGTATCTTGGGCGTATAGCTCAGTTGGTTAGAGCACGGCCCTTATAAGGCCGGGGTCGATGGTCCGAGTCCATCTACGCCCACCAAGTTTATTGCATAAAGATATAAAATGTGATAGATTGAAGACATCGAGGACGATTAGCTCAGTTGGTTAGAGCGTTACATTGACATTGTAGAGGTCAGAGGTTCGAGTCCTCTATCGTCCACCCCCCACACTAACTTTCATTTCTATTTATTAAATTATTTTAATATAGATATGGGTATTATGTATATATACTCAAAAGTATAGAGCATCCTACCCACTATATTGGTTAGGCAAATAATTTAATAAATAGGTTAAAATGTCACCACCGAAAGAAAGTGTATGCCACCAAGCCAAAAGCTCACTCCAAAATAGTGCATTACGAAGCTTACGCCTCAAGAGATGAAGCCCATCGTCGGGAACACAATCTCAAACTTCGAGCTCAAGCTTTAAATGGCCTTAAGAAACGTATCAAGAAATCTCTTGAAGCTTAATGAAAGTTAGTGTGGGGGTTCAACTCCAGAAGTATTGAAACTTAATAAAAGTTAGCACGTCATTTAAAACAACTCAATAGCCAAAAATAAAAATTATGCAAATCATATTCAATGACACTGGAAAAATAAGATTAGACAAATGATTGGCTTATAAATTTCCCGAATATAGTCGGGAGTTTTTTAATAATAACATCAAAAAAGGAATGATATTACTAAATAATCAGACGATTAAATCATCTGAAAAACTAAACCTTAATGACATTATTTACATCAATGATATTATTCTTAATCCTCCAAAAAATCATTTACAACCAAATAAAAAAATAAAGATAAAGATTGTTTTCGAAAATGATGATTTTGCAATTATTGATAAACCGGCCGGTTTATTAGTTCAGCCTTTAAATTTTGAAGATACTAATACTTTAGCCAATGCTTTGCTAAATCATTGACCAAATATTAAAAATGTAGGCGAAGATCCTTTAAGACCAGGTATAGTTCATCGTTTAGATAAAGATACTTCCGGCTTAATGATTATACCAAAAACCAACAATGCTTTTAAATCTTTTAAACTAAAATTTCAAAACCACACCTGTCAAAAGGTTTATACCGCTTTAATTTATGGCCATTTAAAGAATAAAAAAGGCATTATTAATAGTGCTATTGCTTATTCAAAAAATAAATTCAATAGACGTAAAGTAACTTTAAAATCTAATTATGGTAAGGAGGCAATCACTGAGTATGAAGTTATAAAAGAATTTAAAAATGCTACTTTAGTTAAAGTTAGACCCCGAACTGGACGTACTCATCAAATTCGAGTGCATTTTGCTTCAATATCTAATTTTGTAATTGGCGACAGGGAATATGGGTCAAATAAAATTAATGCTCAATATGGTCTAAATCGACAATTTTTGCATGCTGGAGAATTGATTTTTACTTATAAACGAGTAAAATACCATTTTGTCTCAAAATTACCAACGGATTTACAGAAAATATTATCCGCTATTGAACGGTTGACTAATTAGAGTTTTTTTGATAATATCAATAAGTGACAAATTAAAATGAAAATAAATTTACTAAAATGACAACTAGCATTTTTGCGATAAATGAAGAAATCAAAAAGAGTTCAAAAACTGTTTTGGATAATATTAAAGTAGGCGATTCTGTCAAGATTGTTTTAAAATTAAAAGAAACCAACCCTGACAAAAAAAGCAAAGGTAGCAAAACTCAAACTGTTCAAGGATTAGTTTTGGCTAGAAAACATAATAAAGAATTGGGAGCATCAATAACCATTCGCAGTATTGTTGATTCGGTTGGGGTAGAATGAATTATCCCTCTTTATACCAGCGATATTATTAAGGTTAATATTATCAAGTCTTCAAAGGTTAGGCGGGCAAAATTGTATTATATCCGCCGAAAGTCAGTTAAAGAAACCAAAGCTAAACTTAGAAAAGAAATAAAAAAGGTTATAAAAGAATCAAAAGAAAACGCCGAAACAATTGAAGATGAAACTGGCGAAGAACAACCACAATAAATTATTTTAAAGAAGATTTGTTATCCAAATCTTTTTTAAAATGTTGAAATTTTGAGATAAAAATGATAAGATGGGAAGAGTAAATAGCAAGAATACAATATTCTAATAACCCAATACTCTAATAATCTAAACGAACGCAATAGCAAAACAGCAGTAAGCCAATGGAAAAAATAAAAAGTACGATGTATTAATTTTTGACTTTTGACTTATCTGTTGAAGTGTCTGGGTAAACATTGGGAACATTAACTTATGTTTGCTAATATGCCTATGTAATCTTTTTAAGCCGAAGTGGCCCCGCTTCGCTCCCCCACACTAACTTTACAATAGAACGGTAATATTAGTTAAGAGAAGCGAAAGATAGTAAATAAATTATGGCATGTATTTAGTAAAGTTAATGTGGGGGCTAGACGCTTCGCTCCCCCACACTAACTTTACAATAGAACGGTAATATTAGTTAAGAGAAGCGAAAGATAGTAAATAAATTATAACCTGCGTTTAGTAAAGTTAATGTGGGGGCTAGACGCTTCGCTCCACTACTAACCAAAGGTTAGTGTGGGG
>JAKJEE010000030.1 GCA_022705625.1 Patescibacteria group bacterium | reverse complement strand
AGGTATTGATATCAGTTAATCTTTGACTATCTCGACTTTTTCTGAATAACTCAGCTGGGTTTAAAGCAAAAATTACAATAGCAGAAAGTATTGCTAAAATTGCTATCACGATCATTAACTCCACGAGTGTAAAGGATTTATGAATAGTCTGCTTCATTAAAAAACATTTTAAATGTATAAATATATTATACGATAATTTTTTTAAAAAATCAAGGAAACCGATATTATTATTTTAAATAATCTACTAATTCTGATTTGGCAACTTCTAAAGTCAAAATACCTTCGGAATAGGGCGCGATTTGATAGGGATTAAAATGAAAAATCATTGACTTACCATCTGGGCTATATGTAAAATTTTCAAAATTTTCATATTTAGCGCTGACGCCTTCTTTTATCCAGCTTTCTTGGCTAATATCGTCCGCTATGAATTTATTAATGGCTTTTTCGGAAAGAAAAGTTAAATAAGTATCATTTTTAAATAAATGTTTTAGCTGAACTTCTTGTTTAGTTTGTAAATTAAAGTTTTTAGTGATGATTTGCTGATTGCCGTGCGCACCACCAGTATAAACAGCATTAACAAATCTTAAGCTAACCCAATCATTGGATATTAAATAGGTGTCAAAAACAATATCCAAAGTATTTTGATTGCCATTATAAGCTTCCAAATTACCAAAATCATTGATAAAGCTTTCGATTTGGCCATTAATAAATTGTATAATTTTCTGATCAAGAAAATCAATATTAAAATATGGGTAAGCAACATTAATAGTATAAGTATTGTCTTCTTGCTTGATAGTTTTAGTTTCAAAACTAATTGGCTTCAGATTTAAGACAGTGGTGGTTGTGGTGGTAATGATTGAATTATTATTAAAAAAATTATATTTGTTTTTAAAAACAAAATAGGCGACCACGCAGATGATAGCAAGAACAATGACTCAAACTAAATTGGTTGATTTTCTTTTACGACGACGTGACATAATTAAAAGGTTAATGAAGTAATTAAAATGTATCCGTCGAGGGTTATACCCTTGACCTTACCAACACTGCCATTAGGAATATCTAAACTTTCGCAGAGTTGATTGTTGACAGTGCATTTGCTATCAAAAATAAAGCTTTTGGTTAAAGCGGGTTTGCCAGGTTCTTCATAATAAATTACTAAGCCATCTTTGGTATCAACAAAAGTAACCGTTTTAATAAAATCGGGGTCACATTTCCCTTCTCATAATCTTTGACAGGCTTGTTGGCTTACACATCATTGATAGCCAGCCCCAATTAAACAACCATGACTATCTTTATCGCCACCGATTAATTGAGTAGTGCTGGTGGTAATATTTTTGACATTTTTTGTTTTATAAACTTGATATATTCAAATAAAAGCGATTATCAAAACTACGCTAAAAATGAAAATGATAATTTTTTTATTCATGCTATTGTTTTAATGGTTTGTTAATATTATAATAACACTAAATTTATATATATACAAATTAATCCATCATTTTTCGCAATTGGCAAAATTCGCAGTTTTGGTCATCACAGTATTTATCTCAAAAAGAAAGATTGAGTATTTCATTGCCCACCCGCTTGACCTCTTGCTCAAGTTCTAATATTTCTTGATCACTAATTTTAAAAGCCCGTCTAATATGCTTATGATTGTCATTTGGCTCAACAAAATCAATAATACCCTGATCCATTATGTATTTGCCATTTTGATAATATTTTAAAAGCAAACCATAAAATTTTAGTTGATTATAATAGTTTTCATCACCTTTTTGAGTTTTGCCCATAATTTCATTTTCGCTCTTAGGTTTACCAGTTTTATAATCAATTACATTTACATGGTTGTTATCAAATATTTCTAATTTATCGATTTTACCCGTTAGACGAATATCGTTATCAATGTTGATACCTGCTATAGAAAACTCCGTTAAGACATTTTCATGGAAGGTTGGATAATCGTCGTAATAAGATGCTAAAATGTTTTTGCCTTCATTTTGTAATTGCTCAAAATCCTTAATGCTTAATGGAAATTTATTTAAATGATACAAAAATCGTTCGATTAAAAATTCTTTCATTGGCCGGCCTGCCTGTTGATAACGATTAAAAAAATCTCTAAGAGCTAAGTGAATAGCATCACCTTTGATGAGTGGTTTAGTTTGAACATCAGGTAGCCTGAATAGATTTCTATAAAAATATTTTCAAGGGCATTCTAAATAATTATTAAAAGCCGTGACTGACAGACCGTTTTTAGTAAATATTTCTTTAACAAGCTTCTGATCTTTTATACTTTGATTTTGGTTAATTTTAGCCATAAAATTGATATGCTCATTTTTATATTGCTCTTGTAAATCAATTGAAAAATTTTCTTTGTATTCGGCTTTAATGTCGTTTAAAAAAGAGCTTGGAATTAAAATTTTGCCGTTTTCATCAGTAATATAATTGGTAATATATAATTGTTTTTTGGCACGTGTCAAGCAAACAAAAAACAAATTTTTTTCTTCGCTTTCTTCTATTCGATCGACTTGATAGATTTGTGGTAATAAATTTAATCGATTATGAATATTTTTACCTTCTCATTTGTTAGTATTAGTGCCAATAATAAATACGTAATCAAATTCTAGCCCCTTAGCATGATGGGCCGTCATTAGTTTAACACCACTGGAATCACCTAAAATTGATTCTCTATCAATATCAATTGAATTTTCCTTAATAATATTTAAATAGTTAATAAAATCGGCCAACATAAAATTTGGTTGTGATTGAGCGATACGCTTGATTTGATCAAAAAAACCATCAATTTTGTCAATTTTATCAACAATATTATGACTGGTTTGCAAATAATTATAAAAATTGACATCCTTAACAATAATATCAATTAAATTTAAAAATAGCACATTATTGGCTAAAACACTTCAGTCAGCCAATTTTTCTTTTAAAAACATTATTTTATCTTTAGACAATAAATCAAAATCAACCTGGCTATTTAAAAAATCATAACCATTAATATGATTTTGGTTACAATAATTAACGATTTTGTAAATATCTATTGGATTAATATTCAAAAAATCAATATGCATACATTTAAACAAAAAACTATCATTACCATAATTGTAAATAGTATCAACAATTAAAAGTAACTTTTGAATATCTAAATCATTAAAAATGTTAATTTTCTTTTTAATACTAAAAGGAATTTGAAATTTTTCTAATAGGTCAACTAAAATATCGGAATCTTTGTGATTACGATAGAGCACGGCAATGTCGTTAGCATTAATATTGTTTGATAACAATTCCCTAATCTTTTTCACGACAAAATAGGCCTCTTGATTTGAATTAGGCAAAGTATAGATTTGAATTTTTTTATTTTCGTAGTCTATTGCACTTTTCAGTTGCTTGTCACGACCAATCAAGAAAAAGGCCGAGTCAAGAATGAGTTGACTAGATCGATAATTGTTAATTAAATCAATTATGATAGCCGTTGGATAAAGAGCTTTAAAATAGGCAAAGTTGTGAATACTGGCACCTTGAAAGCGGAAAATTGCTTGTTTGGGATCACCAACTATAAAAATATTGGGATTTTGATGGAAATTACATAATAATTCCAAAACTTGGTTTTGGCTAGTGTTAGTATCTTGATATTCATCAACTAAAAAATATTGATATTGTTCTTGGATAATTAGCAATAAATCATTATCTTTTTTAAGAGTGTTTAAAACTTCGACAATCATATCTGAATAATCATAATAGGATGATTTGGCCATTAATTCTTGATATTTTTCGAAAATATAACTTAATTCAATATTTTTGCAAATTGTTTTATAATAGGGTTTAACATTAATTTTTATCTGTTTGGTTTTAGGATTGTAATTGTCTTCATTATTCTCAAAATCGTGTTTTAATTGTTCGGCTAATTTGCGAAGCTCTGAATACGATACGCCTTCTTTTTTTAATTCATCGATGGCAGATTTAATATCTCTCAAAAAGAAATAATTGTTGTTAAAAGTAGTCAAATATTCAAGTTGCAATGAATCTAAAACTTGTTTTAAAATTTCTATTTGTTTTACTTCGTCAATATTTTTAAAACCGGCAATATTTTCAAAATATTCTGGGTAATCTTGAATAATTTCATTACAAAATCCATGAAAAGTGTTGATATTAACTCGATAAGCATCGTTACCAATAATTGAAATTAGCCGTTTTTTCATTGACATAGCTCCGGATTCGGTAAAGGTTAAAGCCAATATATTGTCAGCATCAACTTGAGTTTTATTAAGAATGTTAGCAATTCGCAACGTTAAAATTTCGGTTTTGCCGGTGCCTGGACCAGCAATCACCATAACTGGACCTTCTATAGCATCTACTGCTTGTTTTTGCTCATTATTTAATCGTTTGTATAATAATTCAAAATCCATTATAATTTTTTAATATAATAAAAATATAGCATATAAAAAATAAATAAAAAAGAGGGCCTTAAAGTGGCACTCTGATCAGACAATATGCCTAGATGCATATTATGCCTGCTATACAAAGAATGAGTATTAGCATAAACTGGTGGTCTTGCTTTTTATTCATACTTGCCTCCTAAAATAAGCTACTGAATTAATCTTGTCACACAATATATACAATTTCAATATTATTAATTTTTCTTGAGCAAATCTCTGATTTCGGTTAATAATTGTTCCTCTTTACTCGGCAAAGCTACTTCTTCTTTTTTTTCTTCTTCTTTTCTCAACCGCTTTTGGAGTTGAGCCAGAGTTTTAATCATCATAAAAATACTAAAAGCAATAATAACAAAATCGATTATATTTTGGATAAATGTGCCAATATTCATAGTAACGGCGGGATTAATAATTTTACCGCCCATCATTTCGGCTTGACGCAAAATAATTTTAATATCGTTAAAATTTTTACCGCTCGTCAACATACCGATCACTGGCATAATCACGTCAGCAACTAACGAAGATACAATTTTTCCAAACGCACCACCAATGATCACCGCAGTGGCTAAATCAATAACGTTACCCTTCATGGCAAATTCTTTAAATTCTTGCAATAGCTTTTTCATAATTATTAATTTAATTTTTAATAGTATATCAATAATTGATATTTTTCACAACTTAATATCGCCGAAGCTAATTTAATTTCTAAATTAAAAATAGCAAAATGTAGTCAACAGCTTCAATTGTTCATAAAACAAAAAGCTGCTTAAATCGTCAAGCAGCTTTTAACTAAAGTGCATTGGCTTCTCCCTCTTAATCATTAACCGTAAATTCAATGCTGGTCTCGGTTTCTCCACAACGAGCAATTAGTTTATTAATACCGGGATTTAACCAAAGTTCACGTGGTGTACTAGATAAATGGGCTGGCGAAGAACTGAAAAAAGCCGTTGGAGCATTGTCTTCATTAAATGTGATAGTAATGAAATCGCTACTTGGCTCTGTGCGAGTGACAATAAAATTAGCAACTCGATCCATTTTCATGTTTCGAGATAAACTGATTATCAATTCTGGTTGGCTTTGAACATAATCATGAATCATAAATACGGCAATAACAATTAAAAAAACAAGAAATTTTTTTATGCTCATTTTAAATAAGCTCCTTTGTAAAAAGTATCTGTGTATAATAATATCATAATAATATTTAACTGTCAAAAAATGGACTTACTGTTTTAAAACAGTAAGTCCATTGGTTTTAACGAAT
>JAKJEE010000008.1 GCA_022705625.1 Patescibacteria group bacterium | reverse complement strand
GAAGAGTAAAGTATATGCCCAGCGTCAAGAAATAGTTAGTGATGCAAATCAAAGTGCTACCATTGGTTTTTTACATAGTTTTAGAGAAGTAAATACGGATTATCTGAATTATCGTTATTCTGACGGGACTTCTCTTATCGAAATTATTTTTGGTAGTTTTTTTACAAACTTAGATAATCAGTGGATTCATATAGTAGTAGTTTGTGATTATACTAACAAAACATTAAAAACATATAGAAATGGAGTTCAATTTGATGTAACCAAAACCCTTACGGGTACCCCAATATTTCCTATAACTAATAGAGTAAAATATATCGGTGCTTATTCAGGAGGTGAGTATAATCTCACCGATGGCTCCCTTGATGAAGTAAGAATATATAATAGGGGGTTGAGTGCGGAGGAGGTTATGGCAATATACAACCAAACCAAAGGGAAATATGAATAAAAATACAATATCCTAATAACCCCTAGTCCTTTAGAAATATTTCTAAAGGACGGGCCGACGTCTAATACTCTAATATTCTAAACAAAATAAAAAAATGAATGAACAAGAAAAATTACAATATATAGTAGATTTTATTTTCAAGGATTTAAAATTATCTGAAGCTGATATTATAAATAAATATCCTAAAAGAAATTTGATGGATGGGGCAAGGGTTACGCGTTTTGCGCCAAGTCCAACTGGTTTTATTCATATCGGGGGAATTTATTCGGCGATGTTAGATGAAAGATTGGCTCATCAAACTGGTGGTATTTTTTATCTCAGAATTGAGGATACTGATAAAAAACGAGAAGTTGAAGGAGCCGTTGATATGATTGTTAAAGCCATCAATCGTTTTGGGCTTAACATTGACGAAGGTTTTGATATTAATGGTAATCAAGTTGGTGATTATGGGCCATATTTACAAAGTGAAAGAAAAGCGATCTATCAAGTATTTGTTAAAAAGTTGTTGCTGGCGGGCAGGGCTTATGTTTGTTTTGCCACTCAGGCGGAACTTGAACAAATAGTAAAAACCCAAACTGACAATAATGAATTAATTGGTTATAGAAAGAATTGAGCAATTTGAAGAAATAAATCGCTCGACGAAGTAATTGAAAAGTTGAAACAAAACCAACCACTGGTAATTCGATTTAAATCGGAAGGCGATTTCAATAATAAAATAAAATTTATTGATCAAGTCAAAGGTGAAGTTGAACTATCGGATAATGAATTAGACACAGTGATTATGAAAAGTGATGGTCTACCAACTTATCATTTTGCGCATGTTATTGACGATCATTTGATGCAGACCACGGATGTGGTGCGGGGCGATGAATGATTGGCGTCAGTGCCAATACATTTACAATTATTTAAGGCCTTAGATTTTGAAATACCAAGATTTTATCATATATCACCCATTGAAAAAATGGATGAGGGTTCAAGACGTAAATTAAGTAAAAGAAAAGATCCAGAGGCCAGTGTTGAATTTTATTATGAACAGGGCTATCCTGTTAAAGCGATCAAGGAATATTTAATGAATTTGGCTAGTTCTAATTATGAAGATTGGAAAAGGCAAAATCCAGACAAAAAATTGGAAGATTTTCAGATTGATTTTTCTAAATTGAAGATTAGTGGTTCGCTGTTTGATATTGAAAAATTAAACTTCTTTAGTAAAGAGTATATTGCCAATATGTCATCGGATGGTGTGTATAATTATGTTTTGGGTTGGGCTAAAGCTTATGATCAGAACTTATTTAATTTGTTATTTAATAATAAAGATTACGCTCATCAAATATTTAACATTGAAAGAGAAGGTAGTGGTAAGAAACGTAAAGATATTATAAAATGATCAGACGCTCATAAAGAAATTTATTATTTTTTTGACGAGGAGTTCGCTAAAATTAATATTGATATTAATTTAATTACACCTTTATCACGCGATGATGCTAAAGTGGTGGTAGAGAGTTTTATCAATTCTTATAGTGAGTTAGATGATTTAGACACGTGATTTACTAAAATAAAAATAATTGCCAAAAATTTAGGGTTGGCGGAAAGTTTAAAGGAATACAAAAATAATCCATCAAATTATAAAGGTTATGTGGCTGATATTGCTAAAGTGTTGAGGTTAGCAATTACCGGTCAAACTCAATCGCCAGATTTATATCAAGTAATGCAAGTACTCGGCAAAGATCGAATTATAAATCGCTTAAATAATTTTATTAATTTATTAAATTAAAATATTATTATGTTTGATTTTAAGCCATTCCTTGATAATGTCTCAAGCATATTTATGGAAACGGTATTGTCGTTATATAGCATTGTTGAAAAAATATTTAATGGGCAAATGTTTCAAAGTGTAATTAATATCATCAAGGGTTTAGGAAATATATTGGTGGCTATAGTGGAGGCGTTTTTGAGAATATTAAAGATGATTGTGAAATAGAATGCTCAAATCAAAAATTAAATACAATAGTAATCCAATGTTTTAATAACCTAAATCCTAAGCGAAATGAGTAAAGCATTAAATAAACGAAAAGATAATGCAAAGGGTAGATGAACTATCGATAAAATCGAAAAAGGCATTTTAGAATTTTTTGATCGTTACCATAAATATCCAACAACCCTTGATTTTGATAAAGTTGACTTTTTGCCATCGTCAAGATTAATTCAAAGAAATTTTGGAGGGATAGTAAAATTAAAAGAAGTTTTAAAAATCAATGATGTTAAAAATTGTTCAAAGGGCGAGTATAGATCAAAAATTGCAAAAGCAATTTATAACGAATCAGTTGAATATGAACAAATTTTTTATAAATTTTTAATCACCAAATTTCCAGAAATTTCAGTCCACGAACATAAAATTTTAAGACCAGGCCATATATGTTGTGATTTTTTTATTTATACTTCTACCAATAAAGGTTTTGCAATTGATATTTTTTATGCAAAAGATACATTTTCTTTAACGGGAGTTGTTAATATAAAATGCAAAAGATATGCTACTTTAAATTTTCCGATTTATTTTATATTGGTAGGAAATAATTTTATAAAACAATGTGATATTGATGTCTTATTATATAACAAAAAAAATATGTTGCCTAACAATATAAAGGTTATAACCGAGGAAGAATTTAAAAATACATTATAAAAATGAATATACGTCCCCTATCGAAATCTTAAAACTAAAATAGGGGAGTGTTATGTAGTAAAAATTTTATTGGCTATATTTGAATATTAAATTATGTTTATAAAAGGAAATAATATTTTTACATTATATTCACAAAAAATATTATTATTAAGATTATCGGGCCGATAATTCTAACACCAATAATATTGCAATCAAGTATTTAAAAGCCTAATTAATGTAAAGGACGTCGAGAAATATATCTTGTGCGACGTGGTATATAAATACTGCCCTGGATTTACAGGGCTTTTCTTTATTATGTGAGCGTTATGTAGTGCTATTGAGATTATAAATTATATTGTTATAATAGATAAATAATAGAGATTTGATATGCCATTAAACGCGTTTAAATGGTTATTTTAAGTCCTCTTCCCTGAAAATTGTATCTAAGAAGGTGAGCTGGTGAAAATGGCTTAAAATAGGCCATTTTTTAGCTGTTATAAAGCAAAAACCTCATAATTACGGGGTTTTTGCCGTAGATATGAGGCGATTTAAGGACAATTTGTTATTCAAAGATTTCTTTTAGTGTTTCTTTGTATTGACGTTCCATTTCCGGCATTTTTCTTGCAATAATTGTTAAATGTTTTTGCAAGAGATTTTCTACCTCGGCTATTAGATCTTCTAACAGCCAACTTTTTTTAAGATCGTCAACAACTTTTTTGGCTTTTTTTCGCAGGTGTTTGGGTAATTTTGCTATCGCGTCTTGAAGCACTTGTTCAGCAAAAATGTGTTGTTGTCCTCTTGTTTATTCCACGTTCTTAACAAATTCTAGCAATGTAGTGTTCAAATTTTTCTCCTTTCTTGTTTTATAAATTGTTATTGTCAAAAAGGTTTTTTGATCAATATATAAGACAAATTGATATAAATGCAAAACCCCAATAGGGTTTTGCCTATCGGAGTGTTGGGTTATTTTATTTGGGCGTAAAGCGGAGTTGATCGTAAATAAGGATGGCTTCGACCATAAGCGCAGCGATTCGTTCCTTAATGTCATTGTTAGTGTCAGCAGCCAACGCTTCAATTTTGTCGGTAAGAACATATCCTAGTTGGCTGTTGTCAAGGATAACGGCGACACTCATGATGTCTTGTTATAACTTTATTGATGATTTGCCCGATTCACAACAATCAATAAGACGAATAGCTCCATGCTTAAATGCATTCTGCATTTTCTCCCTCCTTCTTAATTATGCTACTTAGAGTTTAACACATATTTTATATTTGTCAAAAATTAAATATTGTTTATACCAAAACTCCCCTAATATTTGATTAGGGGAGTTTTTGTAGCGCTATATATATTTACCAAGTAAGAATGCTTCTTTATTTGAAGTTCTTCTGCTAACGACGAATAATATAAAGCCATTACTGTTAGCAATTACCTTTTTTAATCCGTCGTAACCAATTATACTTCCCTTTTTGATTGGTTCAAAATCTTTAAAATATTTTATTGGTTTGAAATTAACTTTGGTTTTGTATATAAAATCAACGTTAACTTTTTTCGGGATTGGTTTATCAATCATATTAAAATTGGCGATAAAAGTGTAAATAGCATCAATGGCATTTTGATCAGATAAATCAGATAGGTGATTACCGCATTCAATACAGATACCAATTTTATTATTTTGGAACATATATCCTTCGCTACCGCCAGGTTCCATTTTAGTAAAACCGGATGATATAATTTTGACTGGTAATTTTTCAGCAATTTTAAAGAATGGTTTTTCACAAATTGCAAAAGGAATGGAATCTTTATCCATCGCAGAGTGAATATCAAGGAGAGCAATACTATCATCTAAATATGGCATTATTGCTCTTGATCTTTTATATTCATAAGTTAATTTAGTTTTAGTATCAATCAAAGAATCCTCTTTGAACAATCTGTTTAAATTGGTTTGATATTGTCTTTGGTTAAGCTTAATGGCTTTGAGATTGCCAAGAATAAAATATATTTTTCCTCTTTTTAATTTTAAATTAGGAATAACTTTTTTAAAAGCTTTAACGCCACAAATTTCGTCACCATGAGTGCCAGCCATAATGGTAATGGTAGGCCCGGGTTTTTTACTAGCTACGATAGTAATACCAGCAATAGATTTAAGCATAATATAAATTTAATAATTATTAATACTGATAATTTTAGGTTAGCATGTTTGAGGGTTGCCCCCTCGATGTCGTTTATTATAATAAAACATATTAGGGATTGGTTTATCGGATTAATTAAAAACCACCTTGGCAATCAAGGTGGTTTTTTAGAATAATTTATTTAATTCTGTAAAGAATTAAGCATATGAAAAAATTCCCTTGATTGCTTAAGGTGATGACGATGTTGTCGAACTCCATTAGTGATTGCGAATTTTTTCATAATCGTTAATTATTTTTATAACGGTTAAGAAGATAATAAACATCTTTACCGGTTTTTCCAATTTGAATGATTTTACCTTCCCTTTCTAAATCTTCGAGTAATCGATAAGCAGTGCTATTTGAAATTTTGAGCAAACTCTCTGTTTGATTGTTGGTAATGGTCTCGTGTTTTGATAAAAAATCCAAAATCTTGATTTTTCGTCATTCAGTTTCTTTTTGTTTGGCAGAATTAATTGATGACGAAGCATTAAAATCGTTACATTTCTGCATTTCTAATTGTTTTTTCAGTTCAATATTTTCTTTTTTTAATTTGATAGCTCTTCTTTGATATCTAAAAAACAATAGAAAAATAATGATAACGACAATTAAGAGATATGTAAAATCCATATTATGGCTTTTAGTTTAATAACAGAAATTATTTTTTATTGTTGGGACAAAATGGCAATAAGGCCATAACTCGAGCTCTTTTAATAGCGATGCATAGAGCTCGTTGATGTTTAGCGCAGGTATTCGTTTTACGGCGAGGTAAAATTTTATATTGGCTAGAGATGAATTTTTTAAGAGTATCAATGTCTTTATAATCGATATTGACAATGCCTTTTTGACAAAAATAACAGGATTTGATTAATTTCATTATATTGGTTTAATTTTAATTATTAAGAATATTTAATTAATTTATTGAGCTTGTTTGATAGCATCGATATCGGCTTGATAGCGTTTGGCAATGGCCATAACATTATCACCATAAAATCTAAAACGAGTGTTAGTTGATCCAGAGAAATAAATCATAGCGCTACGTCATTCACCATCATAAGTTTGTGATTTGGCGCCATAATCACCGACATATAACGCACAGGCGACAAAAGCATCTTTGATATCTCAAGGGTTAGATGGATTGCGACCGGTTACACTACTAACGCGATTTCGATAAGTCATTCAAGTTCGTGGAATAAATTGAGCTGGTCCCATAGCTCCGCCCCAACCAACTTGTTTACCTTGTTGATACATAGGACAAGAGACAGGAGTAGCTTCAGGGTTCATACCTAATTCTTTGGTGATCTGTAGAAAATAATCGTGATCTTTGGGGTTCATAATTACTTTATAGCTTTTATTGGGGGGATCAGTCGGTCGATTACAAGTTCCAACATTTTGACCTAAATTGGTTTCTTGGGTTAAGATGGCTAAGAGTAAGGCAGGTCTAACACCGATTAATTTGCCAGCCCAAGTGGCAATATCTAAGGCCTCACCGAAAGTGACTTTAGTTTGTATACCTACCATGTTATAAATACGACTACGTAATTCGGTGGCTTTTTTTCGTTGTTCGCTAAGTATTTGTTGATAGGTGGCTTCTTTGTTTTTAGTGACCGAGAGTAGAGTATCTTTTTCTTTTTTGGTGCGATCTAATTCGTTTTGTTGAAGGAGCTGAATTTGTAGCATATTTTGAGCATCACCTTTCTTTTCATTTAAATTAGTTTTTTGAACATTTAATTCTTGATTAAGATTGTGAAGTTCGTCGAGTTTTTCATTAATTTTTAAGTCAATTAAATTAAGAGAATTAACTTCAGTAAAATATTCTGACAAAGTATTGTTAGCTAAAATAATTTCAGCATGACTTTTGGTGGATAGTTCGTAAAACGATTGAAGTAAAGATGAAAGCTCGGATTTAGTGTTGTTGATGTTGTTAAGAGTTTGGTCAATAGCTATTTCGGTATCTTTAATTTTACCAGTTAATGAGGTGATTTGTCCTTTAGTTGATTTGATTTGAAGTGATAATTTGTTAGCTTGGGTTTTTAAAGAATTAATTGTGTTTTGTAAAGTGGTCTTCTCTTTGGTGGTGGTTTGTAGTTCTTTTTCATATTGAGCAATTTGAGCTTCAATTTCAGCTAATTCTTTTTCCATTTGTTTTCGTTCTTCTTCAGTGGTAGCCTTTACTTCGAAGTAGCCAATAGGAGCTTGAACTTTATCGGTAAAATGATTGTTAAAAAAGAAAAGTCCTAAGATAAAGCATACAACTAAAAGATTTTTTGATATATTGATGACCGATTGATTTTTTTTATTTCTAAGAAAATTAAAATATTGATAATCAAATCACGGTTTATTATTTTTGGGTTGATCAAAAATAATATCAATGTGTTTTTGTTTTTTAAGTCTAAATTCTTTTCAAAACATCAAAAATTATTTAGATAATTTATTATTGATTATTATTCTGATTTATTTCCTTCGTTGGCTGGAACATCTGGCTTGGCATTGGTGGCGTCTTCAACTATTGGTTTGACTTCTTCTTCAATTTTCTCTGGAGCATCAAAGGAAACGATTGGTGAATCAAGCTCTTCAAGAATTTTTACATTTTTATTTAACTGTAAATCACGAATATAAATGGTGTGACCAAATTCAGTAAACACAGAACAATCGATTTCGATTTGATGAGGTAAATCATTGGGCAAGGCCTCAACTTCAATCTCATCAAGGTTTAGAATAAGATTGCCACCTAATTTTTCGGCAGTTTCAGTATTGATTAGAATTACTGGTATGCTAACTTTGACTTTGTCAGTTAAAGAGATAGCTAATAATTCAACATGGTTAATTCGATCGCGAATTGGTGTATATTCAACATTTTGAATTAAAACCTGGTGATGGGTTTTTGATTCATCGATTTGTAGATCAATAACGGTAGTATCGCCAGCTTGTTTAAAAACTTTATCAAAATCTTTGGCTGAGAGTGATATGTTTTGTGGCGTTATGGCTTTACCATAAACAATAGCTGGAATCATATCTTGATTGCGTAATTCAGATACTTTTTTCCCAGTGATTTCTCGGGTTTTTGCCGGTAAGGTTATTATTTCCATAAGTTTTTCTTAATGTTTATTTTTTAACATATTGGTGATTATTCTATCACAAAAATCGCGTTTTTTCAAGTTTTTTGATGATTTAGTTTTTAGGAGTTAAAAATGATTTTGTGAATTTCTTTGCCGATTTCAGTGGCGTTCTCTTTTTGCCAAAGGTTACGGCCGATAATAAAACCATCAACACCCCTTTTTAATGAATCTTTAACTCAATTAATTAAGCTTAGATCGTCAATTACTTCCCCACCACGCATAGCAATTGGCAAATTAGGAATTAAAGAATGAATGATTGATAAATCAAGTGAACCTTTTGGAGAGTTGATTTTTATTAAATCAGCGCCTAATTCGTACGATTGGCGAAAAGCAAACATCTGTTTTTCGATATTATCATTAATTTCTCAAGACGGAAAGACAACATAAGATCACAAAATAGTAGCCATATTCAATGAATGGGCTTTTTCAACTAATTCAGCAAAAATTTTTATTTGTTCACTTTCGTATTCTGATCCAAAATAAATTGTATAGCCGATAGCTTTAGCTCCTAATTTTTTGGCATACTCAACTGAGCAAGTTAAAATTGGTTGATTAGTACTTTCTAATTTTGTGTCTAATTTGACAATTAACGGTGTTTTGTAGTTAGATTGTGAATAAATTTCGGCAATACCTTTATTTAAAACAATACCAGTGGCTTGAATATTTTTAGCTAATTCAAATATATATAATGGATTTTGAGATTGATATTTAAAAATTTCTGGTGGTTTGTTGGAGCCATGATCATAAGCCAAAATAAAACAATGGTTGTGTTTTAAAAATGGCTGGATAAATTGATTTATCATATTTTTTCTTTTTTAATTTTTAGTTTGTTAAAATATTTTTTTCAAATGCGATTATTAAAAATCGTTGGCGTTAGTAAATTGGTATTACCGCCGATTTTTTCGATACAATTACTGGCGTTAGCTAAACCAAATTTTAAACTGTATTCAATGTCTTTGGTCTTCTGATACATTAATGAAAAACCACTAGCTAAAGCATCACCTGCCCCGGTGGTGTCAACCAATTTAATATGTTTATAAGCGTCGCAATGATAAATAAATTTATTATCTGAAGCAGTTAATCCTTTACTGCCTTGGCTGATAATACAAATACCATGAATGTGCTTGTCAATAAATTGAAAGATGGCTTTTTCTTGAGTGTAAGGTAAGCCACTTAACATACTGGCTTCTTCTAAATTGAGAAAAAAACAATCAATAGATTTTAGAACCGAAAGATTGTTTTTCAAATATAATAAATCAGATCGGTTGGGATTGGCACATCACAAGGTTTTTGGGTAACATTTTTTATAATTGATTAATGTGTTCCAATTGTCTTTTTTGCCATATAGTGAGCTTGAAAAAATAATTTTAGCTTGACTGTTTTTTATATCTTTTTGGTTAACTTTTAAATTAGTACCACAACCCTTTGGATTTTTGATAATGGTTCGTTCGGCATAGTTAGACAGAATAATGCAGGAAAAACCAGTAATTTTACGTTCATCAGTTTTAAGAGTAATTTTTTTAATATTTTTAAGAGAAGCAAGATAATCTTTTATTACTAATCTATTTACATCTTTACCGACAATGGTAACAATATGAGTTTTGTAACCAAAATTAGAAAATGTGGTGGCAACGTTTAAACAACTTCCACCAGTGGTAGTTTCAAAAATATTGCCATCAATTTTTTGACCTAATGGAAAGGCAATGCCTTTTTTGTTTATAAAAGAGTCAACAGTAACAACTTTTGATTCAGGGCTATTAACAAAAAAATCTAAAGTTGAGGAACCAATAACAATAGCATCAAATTTCATAAAAATTTTTTAGGGAGTTTTTGTGTATAAAAAATATGGTGTCATCATATTATCAGTGATCATTGCTCCAGGGATTTGGGTGAAACCATTAGTTAAAAGAGTAACGTTGTTGTCGGTGGTACTTAATATAATGCCGGTGGATGGAACACCACCTCCCTCTCCAGTTGGTCAGGAATTGATGCAGGAACCAGCTAAACACATTTGTTGAGTGGCAGTAATAGTATCAGTAGCAGAAATACTACCAGTAACTTCAAGCTCTTTAGTAGTGGGAATATCGCCAATACCAACTTTAGCACCAGTACCAGTAAAATAAGAATTAACACCATCGATAGTAAGTGGGCCTAAAACGGCGGTTGATCCCAATGTTAAAGCTGGTCCAGTGGTAGCACCTTTTAATGTGATTTGATCAGCGGCCGAGTTTATATTAAGCATAGTAGTGCTAGCGGCATCGGTGACTGAGAATATTGAAGTGCCATCATTAGTTGGATTAACACTCATAGCATTATTAACATCAAGGGGTCCATTTATAGTAAAAGCACCGGTTTTGGTTTGAGCGGCTGAACCAGCATTTATAGGTGGTGGCACATTGTTAGCCGTAGGATTTGCGGTTGGAGCAGTTCAGCCATGAGTTATGTAAGCAAACATTAAAATCAGAGATAATACTCAACCGCTGATAGCAACAATGCTGAGTGAATGATTTTTTTGTTTCATATTGATATTTTATTAATTATTAATTATTTTTTTATAGTTATGGTTAAGCGTTGGATAATTAGAATATTATATTTTTATTCATGTTTTCTTTTAAGAACTTTGCGAATGGCATTTTTTATGGATTGGTTATCAAGGTGGTGTTTTTTATATAATTCTTCGGTATTGCCAGTTTCGCCAAATAAATCATTAACAGCTACAAATTCAATTGGTATAGGATATGTTTCGGAAATAAGTTGAGCAATAACACTTCCTAACCCACCAATTTTTTGATGATCTTCGATGACAACAAAGGCCTTGGATTGTTTAGCATAGTAAATAATGGTTTCGCGATCAAGTGGTTTAATGGTATGATTATTAATGACTGTGCAAAATATTTTTTCCTTTTCCAAATCAGTGGCGACTTCAATGGCTGAATAAATTGGATTGCCATAGGTAATAATTGTTACGTCGGTGTTATCTTGTTGATAAAGTATGTTAGCTTTGCCAATTTCAAATGGTGTGTCGTTGGTGGTGATAGTTTTTAGATTACTACGTTGTAATCGTAAATAACCGGGTTTATTAATTTGACTGAGAGCAATAGTTGCCTTTTTAGCTTCGATAGAGTCACAAGGAGCAATCACAATCATATTAGGCAGAGTTTGCATAATGGCCACATCTTCTAAACATTGATGAGTGGCACCATCTGGTCCGGTATCTAAACCGCTATGACCGCCAATAATTTTTACTGGCACATTGTTATAGCAAATGGTAGTGCGAATAATTTCTCAATTTCTACCTGGAGAAAAAACTGAAAAAGACAAAATATAAGGAATTTTATTTTGGCTAGCAAGACCGCTAGCAATGCCAGCCATATTTTGCTCAGCAATGCCAACATCAAAAAATCGATTTGGAAATCTAGTTTTAAATTTATCAGCTCGCAAGCTTTCGGTTAGGTCAGCGGATAAAACACAAACATTTTCATTTTGCTCACCAAGAATCAATAAACCTTCGCCAAAACCATCACGAGTGGATTTTGTATCACTGTCGTTGGCGAATATTTTTTTATTTAATTTTAGTGCAGAATTAAGCATAGATTTTATTTATTTTTGTCTAATTCTTTGATCATTTTGTTATAGGTTTCTTGGGCAATGACCTTACTATGTCATTCAGGTTTATTTTCTATGAAAGGTATACCCTTGCCGCTAATTGTATTACAAATAATTACGGTTGGCTCGTCGTTAACAAATTTAGCTTGGTTTAAAGCATTAATAATTTCTTTTAAATTATGACCGTTAATGTTAAGAACCTTTCAATTAAAACTCTCATATTTTTTTTGTAAAGATTCAATTGGCATAATAGTTTCGGTAAAGCCACCGATTTGAATATTATTGCGATCGATTAAACAAATGAGATTATCTAATTTATGCTTACCGGCGAACATAACGGCTTCTCAAATACTTCCCTCTTGTTGCTCACCATCGCCCATTAGACAGTATACTTGGCAGGGGTTTTTATCTAATTTTGAAGCCAAACACATACCAATAGCTTGAGATAATCCTTCGCCAACTGGACCAGAGGCAGTTTCAACGCCGGGAATTTTACGATTAGGATGACCTTGTAAAATCGATTCAAAATTGCGGAAAGTTTTTAACAATTCTTTATCAAAAAATCCAGCTTCGGCTAAAGTTAAATATAACAAAGGTGCGTAGTGACCATTAGAAACAACAACCTTGTCGCGTTTTTCTCATTGTGGGTTTTTAGGATTATATTTTAAAATGTCACCAAAGTATAATGCTACATATTGTTCAACAGCGCTTAGCGGGCCAGCAATATGGCCAGATTTTGCGTTAAAAACCATATCAATAATTTCTTGGCGAAACGATTGACATAAATTTTGCATTTCTGGTAGAGTCAATTTTTTTGACAAAAGTTTCATTGTCTTTGTATTTATTGAGTATATTATAAAAGATTTTTTTTAAAAAAACAAGTGGAGAGATAAAAAGTTAAAGAGAAGCTCTAATATTCAAGAAGAAGTTCCAATATTCAATATCCAATATCCAAAGAGAAATTCCAATATCCAATAAACAAAGAGAAGTTCCAATATTCAATATTCAATATCCAAAAAGAAGTTTCAATAGCCAATAAACAAAGAGAAGTTCCAATAGCCAAAGAGAAATTACAATATTCAAAGAGAAGTTTCAATATCCAATATCCAATATTCAAAGAGAAATTACAATATCCAAAGAGAAAGTTTCAATAGCCAATATCCAATATCCAAAAAGAAGTTTCAATAGCCAATGAAAAGTCAAATGTCCCCCACACTAACTTTACATTAGAACTGTGATATTAGTTAAGGAATATAAACATTTTAAACAAATTATATTATGCATTCAGTAAAGTTAGTGTGGGGGCAAGCGCCTGTCAAAAATGAAAAGCAAATGTCAAAGATTTTAAATACAAAATGCAAATTTTAATTGAATTTTGTGTTTTGTTTGGGTTGTTTGGGTGGTATTAATAATCGAAATATAATCTAAGTGAATATTATTTTAAATTTGATTTATTGAGAAAACTCGAATACAAATGTATTCGAGTTGGAAATTGTGTGGACGGATCTCTTATGGAATGCCTTCGAGATAAGAGATCCGATGTTGCCCTTTTGGGCCGATTAAATAAAATAATAAAAAGAACAAATTTTACTGAGAGAGGTCTGATTCTGATGTCGCGCCTTACAGGCCTAGTACTCTGTTTTCTCTCTCAACGTGGATAAGTCTCCATATTGTGCGCATCTTGTCTGGGTTGAGTTGCCTTTTCAGCACGCCCTATCCACTAGATGCTTGGTATAATATTAACATATTTTTAAATCTTGTCAAGTTGATTTTAATAATTTTTAAAACAATGAAAAAAGAGCGAGTAATCGCTCTTTTAAGTATTTAGAATTAGCTATTTTATAGTTACTTTTGCACCAGCTTCTTCTAACGTCTTTTTAATATTATCAGCATCAGCGGTAGGAATATTTTCTTTTACAGCTTTGGGAGCACTATCAACTAAATCTTTAGCTTCTTTCAAGCCAAGACCAGTAATATCTCTAATGGCTTTAATAACTTGAATTTTAGCTTCGCCAGCTGATTCAAGAATAACTGATACAGTTGATTTTTCTTCGGCACCGCTTTCAGCAGTAGCAGCGCTGGCAGCGCCAACCATTGGAGTAGCGGAAACGCCAAATTTTTCTTCTAAAGATTTGACTAATTCAACAACTTCAACAACTGATAATTCTTCGATTTTTTTAATTAATTCTTCAATTTTTGGAGAAAGTGTTTTTTCATTTTCCATGATATTTGTTTAATTCCCGCTTCGCTCCACACTGAAAAGATAATTTCAGTAACTTAGTTTAGCGGTTATTTTATTAATGCCCTCAACAATTAAAAATATTATTTCACAATCAGTGTGGGGGCTTCTTTTTGTTACAAAAGTTTTAATAAAAACTTTTAACAAAAATGTTGTATTAAATTAAGCGGATTTTTGGCTAATTTGACTTAATGCGACTGCCAATTGGTTAATTGGATATTTGATAGCTCAAACTAATCGAGTGTATAAATCGTCCTGTGATTTGATAGAGGTAAACATTGATAAAGTTTGCTTGTCAACGGTTTCTTTATTTAAAATCGCTCCCAAAATTTCAAATTTATCTTTGTTAGCTTTTTTGAAAGTGTTTAAAAAAGAAAGAGCGCCAAACAAATTTTCATCAGAAAATATCAAAGCGGCTTGACCATTAAAACCCTTTTTAAGATTAACATTTTTAATGTTTAATTCTTTGAAGGCGATGTCGGCTAATGATTTTTTGACTAAAGCCATTTTGGAATTAACGCTAAAAAGATTATTTCTTAATTTGGTTACATCTTTAGTTTTTATTTGTGAAAAAGTAGTATAAAAGATGTAGGGTGAGTTGTTAATATTTTCTTTGATTTTATCAATCTTTTCCCTTTTTTGTTGTCGGGTTAACATAATGTGTATTTTAAAAATTAAAAAAGGAGTTTTGAACTCCCCGAGATAGATTATAAAAATCTGTCGACCCCTATGATAGGACTTACGGTTGCCTATTGTCTTGGGAGTTTTGTATGTAAATTATATCATATTTTGTGGAAAAGTCAAATTATTTATTTTTAGCTACTAGTTTTATTTGAGTCACTTCATTGAAACCGTATTTGCCATGTTCTCTTCCGAAACCAGAACTTTTATAGCCACCAAATGGGTTACAAGGCAGGATGTAATTGATGCCATTAACACTTACCATTCCTGTTTTGATACCATTACTGATTTTATTAATTCTATCAGAATTTGACGTGTAAAGATATGATCCCAATCCATAAATAGTATCATTGGCTAAAGCCATAGCCTCTTCTTCAGTTTCGAATGTAATTATTGGTAGTACTGGGCCAAATACTTCTTCAGTTCAAACTCTCATGTCTTTTGTTATATTGGTTAAAATTGTTGGTTCAAAAAAAGCGCCATTGAATTTATCTGTTAATATGCCCCCCCGACAGCAATATTAGCTCCTTTGATTTTGGCATCTTTGATTTGAGAAATTAATAAATCGAGCTGTCTTTGAGCTACTAATGGTCCCATTTCGGTATTAGAGTCTTCTGCTATCCCCACTTTTTTATTATTAAAAGCTAGTGATAATTTTTCAACAATTTCATTAAAAACATTTTTATGAACGATTAACCTTTTTAATCCGTCACAACATTGGCCGGAGTTAAACAATCGATTGAAGCAAATGTTTTCAACCGCGGAATTGATATTGGCGTCTTCAAATACTATACCTGGAGCTGAACCACCTAATTCCATAACTGCTTTAATGAATTTTTCGCCGGCAGTTTTGTACAATAATTTTCCGGTTTTTGTACTACCAGTGAACATAATCATATTAATATCTTGAGCTATTAATATTTTGCCCACTTCACTATCGCCGTAAATTTCATTAAAAACTCCCTTAGGTAGATTAGCGGAAAAAATATTTTCAATAAATTCACCGCATAAAGGACATTCTTCTGAATGTTTTAATATAACAGTATTACCCGCTATTAAGTTTTGAAAAGAACCCCATATAAAGTTATTAAGTGGAAAATTTCAAGGAGTAATTACTGCTACAACGCCAATTGGATCATAAAATACTTGATGAATTTCTGTTTCGTTTTCAAATGTTGTTTCTGGGCTCAGATATTTTGTTGCATTATCTAAATATCATCTTATATAATCTATGCCAGCATCAAAATCAATTGAGGCGTCATTAATTGGCATTCCTATTTCTCTAGATTCTAATAATATAAACTCATCTTTTTTTGATTTCAATATCTCGACTGTTTTATTTAAATATTCTAATCTTTTTTCTAAGCCAATATTTTGTCATTCGGATTGTGCTTTTTTAGCCAAATTAAATTTTTGGACAATATCTTGTTCTGAAGATATTTCAACTTCACCTAGAATTTCATAATTAGATGGATTTATTGATTGTAGTTTAGACATACTCTCTATTTATATTTTTAATTAATTTAACAAGACAATTGCTAAATTTAAAATTGAAACAAAAGAAATTCAAGCAATGTAAGGAAGTAATAATAATCGGAGGTTTTATTAATTTTTGAAAATGATCTATAAGTTAAGATAACAAGGGCTATTAAAATTAAAATATCAATAAAAGCCAATAATGGATTATGAAGGCAGAAAAATGAATATGATCATAAGAAATTAAATATTAATTGTAAAATGAAAAGCACTATTCCCTTAATATTTCTTTTAGGTTCCATTAATATTAAGTAAAAAGATATAGCCATTAGAAAAAATAGCAAGGTTCATACTGGAGCAAATATTCAATTTGGTGGATTGAAAAATGGTTTACTTAATGATTGATATCAAAAATCAATCGAAGGCGTTGTTACTTTTGACCCTAAATATGCAGTTGAAAAACAAAGGGCAATAGATAACAAAAACAGATAATTACGTTTCTTAATATATTATTTAATATTTTATTAATTATCAGAAAATTCAATTTCGATATCAGCATCAGTATCATTTTCTTCAACAACTTCAGCAGTTGGTCCATATTCACTGTTGGTATCGGGCGGTACAAAAGAATTGTAGTCAAGATTTTCATCAGGATTTTCAGTGCCATCAGAAATATTGGTATTAGATAAATTACGAAAACTTGCTTGTTTATCTTCAAAATATAGCTTTACACTGCCGGTGGCACCGTTACGATGTTTGGCAATTATAACCTCAGCTACATTGGTATTTTCAGTAGTTTTTCGATAACGATCTTCACGATAAAGTAACATAACAACATCGGCATCTTGTTCGATCGATCCCGTCTCACGAAGATCTGATAGCTTAGGTACCGGCGGAATCCTTTGTTCAACACTGCGGGATAATTGAGATAAAGCGAGCACTGGAACATTTAATTCACGAGCAATAATTTTAATAGCTTTTGAAATTTCAGTGTATTGTTGAACGGGGTTGATATAATTTGAAGAAGTACCGATTAATTGTAGATAATCAATGATAATTAAATCTAAACCTTGCTCAGACATTAATCGTCTGGCTTTGGTACGGATTTGAAGGGCGGTAAGGCCTGGAGTATCATCAATAAATATTTTGGTTTCTGATAAACGGGTCAAAGCATCACGCAGTAATGCGTAATCATTTAATTCGCCATGAGATGATAATATGCCAGTGCGGATTTTTCAAAGATCAACATTAGCTTCAGCAGCAATAAAACGATCAACTAATTGATCGGTCGACATTTCTAAACTAAAGATAGCAACTTTATTGCCATTAAGAGCGGTTTGACGGGCGATATCTAAAGCTAGAGATGATTTACCAATTGAAGGTCGAGCGCCAAGCACAATCATATCAGATTTTTGTAAACCACCTAACACATTATCTAATTGTCTAAAACCAGTAGTAATACCGCGAAGACGGCCACCATTTTTTTGCAAATTATCAATTCTTTCAAAGGCATCAACTAAACCGGATTTAATGTCAATAAAATTCTTTTCAATTTTCTTTTTGGCAATTTGAAAAATTAATTGTTCGGCCTGGTCAAGCACAATATCAACATCGTCGGTTTCATTTAATCCTAAACGGCCAATTTCATAAGAAGCAGCGATTAAATCACGCAAAATTCTTTTGCGATGAACAATATTAGCATATTCTTCGCAATTATAACTGGCGGGGGCTTTATTGATAATAGTGGCTAAATAACTAGCACCACCAATTTCATTAATTTGATCTTTTTCTTTAAGGCGATTAGTGATAGTCATAACATCGATTGGTTTTCCCTTTTCGAATTGTTCAATAATAGTGTCATAAATTACTTTGTTTTCGTGACGATAGAAATCTTCAGCCAATAAAATATCGGCAACGCGAGTAATGGCGTTTTTATCAAGAAGCAGCGTGCCTAATAATGTTTCTTCTAATTCAAGATTTTGAGGGGGTAGTTTCCCTTCACTTTCCAAAGTTTTAAATAGTCCAGAATAATCAGTTTCGGTTTTGCGATTGCGAGTATATTTATCGGCCATAAAAATTATTTAATTTTTATTTATAGTATAAAAAGTTTGGTAATCGTTAATTTTAAACCCTAAAGAAGTAATCTGATCTCTGATTTTATCGGCTAATTCAAATTTCTTTTGTTTTTTTAAATTGAATCTTTTCCTAGCTAAGAGTTTTACTTTTATTGGCACTTTGCTAACCTTGTGTTTTGTAATATCGAGTGATAAAATAAAATCCATTTTGTTTAAAATTTTTAAAATAGAATTAGGATTAAAATTATAAAGATTTTTATTAACATCACTAATCATATTTCAAACGATTTCGAGTGCTTTGGGCGTGTTTAAATCGTCGTTTAAAGCATTCATAAAATCTTCATAATATTTTTCTAAAGTGGGATCATTAGTTTTAGTATTAGTGAATTTTATTTTTCCGAATAGTTTTAATTGCTTTAACGCTTTTATTTTTTCAGAAAATAAATATAAAGTTTTGAGGGCATTATTTGAAGAATTAATTGCTTCAATTGAATAATCGGCGGTTTTACGATAATAAGTATTTAAAACAAACAATCGGTAGGCCAAGGGGTTAATATTTTGGTTGACTAAATCAATAAGGCGAGCAAAGTTACCAGTTGATTTTGACATTTTTTCTGAATTTTTTAAGAGAAAACCAAAATGTATTCAATACTTTGCCAAATATTTACCAGTAATGGCTTTGGCTTGGGCGATTTCATTGGGATGGTGAACAGGAATATGATCAACACCACCGCAATGAATATCAATATAATTACCTAAGTGTTTCATAGCCATAGCTACACATTCAGTGTGCCAACCAGGAAAACCAATGCCTCAGGGCGAGTTTCATTCCATTTGTCTTTGTTCATCTTTAGGGGAAAATTTTCATAAGGCAAAATCAGTAGAGTTCTTTTTATTTAATATATTTTCAATTCGTTCGTCACTGCGTAAATCGGCTTTGTTTTGATTAAATAAGGTTTTATAATCTTCAATTTTTGAGGTATCAAAATAAATACCATCGTCAGTTTTATAAGTGTAACCTTTGGCTTCTAGTTTTTTAATTAATTCTATTTGTTCTTTTATATAATGAGAGGCCGGAGCCAAAATATTTGGTTGGCTAATATTTAATTGTTTTAGATTTCACAAAAAATCTTTTGTGTAAAAATTAACAATTTGATAAACGCTTTTATTTTCTTTTTTGGCTTGGCGTTCGATTTTATCTTCGCCAGTATCACCATCGGAAGTTAAATGACCAATGTCGGTAGTGTTCATAACGTGCTCAACCAAAAAACCGTTTTGGAGCAATATTTTTTTAAGAATATCTTCAAAAATATAAGTGCGAATATGACCAATGTGGGTAAAAAAATAAACAGTTGGGCCGCAAGTATACATTGATACCAAAAATGGTTTATTGGCTGGTTTGAATTCTTCAATAGTGCCGGTAAATGAATTATAAAATTTTATTGGAACCATATTAAATTAATTTATTTTTTCTTAAATATCAATAGATTAAAATTGATGGTAGAAGTGCAATGGAAAATACAATATAAGAATCCATTGGTCGATTGATAAATGGTAAAGAAATCGTGTTAGTTTGATATCAACCCATAATTAATAATGTTGGTCAGGCAATTAAGGAAATAACTGTATAAATTTTGGTTAAATTGTTAATATTATGATTAACCAAGGCATAAAGAGTGTCTTCGAGCGAAAGTAATAAATTGTTATGATGTTCAATATTGTTTCACACTTTATGACTATCGTTGATTAGATCAAGCAAATAGGGCTTAGCGCTGCTACCTCAAAACTCTTCACCTTTATAATCAAGTCCAACTAATGAATTTTGTAAAGTTAGAAATATTCGACGGAAACCAAGCAAATCATGTTTAATGATCAAGGTTTTATAAATAAGTTTCTGATTGTTTTTTAGTGGGTCCATCTTAAATACTTCATTTTCGATAGATACAATTTTTTCTTCAATATGTTTGAGCTGACGTTGAGAAAATTCAAGTAGACACTGAACAATGTGATAAAAAGTTTCATAAGTGGTAGTGCCTAATAAGTTTTCACGTTCTGATTTGCTACAAGTTTCACAAAGTTCAACAAATTCATTGAGTGGGGTAAAAGTTTGAGAATAGCGAATAGTAATAATATAATTTTTGAAAACAATAATATTTAATTCAACGGGTTTAGAAGTTTTTTCAATTTCATCTCAAATTGGAAAATAAAGTACTGCATAAAAGAAATCTTTATAAAATTCCATTTTATTACGATTGGAAGTAATGCGAATTTGATTTACAACTTTTTCGGGGATTTTTAATTCATTTTTAAGAGCATCAAGTTCTATATCATTGGGAGAAATTAAATCAATTCAAGCAACTTCGTTGCTAATTAACTCTTTCATATTTTGCTTTTTTAAGATTAATAATTAGATTTTAGCAATTTTTTGAAATTTTGTCAAAATAAATTATTAGCCGGTTATTAACAGTATGTTCACTATTTAAAAAACGGTCGAAATGACCGTTTTTAGATTAAGCAATAGTTGTAATTTGAACTTTAGCTTTAATTTGGCGATGGCCAATAGTTTTTCGATAGCGAACTTTATTTTTAAATTTATGAAGAGTTACTTTTTTTCCTTTTTTAATTTCTAAAACTTTACCTTTTACTTGAGCATTTGCCACAACAGGGTTGCCAATATTAACATCACCGTTGTTGAAAGTTAATAGAATTTGATCAAAAGAAATCTCATCATTAACGTTAACGTCTTTGATTTTTTCAATTGAAATAGTGTCCCCTTCACTAACAATATATTGTTTTCCACCAGTTTTTATAATCGCTTTCATAGTTTATCTTTTAGTTGTTTAATGATTAATAGTTTAACATATTTAATGCTTTTTTGCAAGAGTGGAGTTATCGTTTACGCTCTGAGTCAGTATGAGCAGTTTTTTCAATGCAGGCAATTGGATATCAATGGTTGCAAGGTATAGAACCTTTATCTAAAACATATGATAAGCCATTCGAGCTTGTTGGTTGCATTGGAGCTACTGGCGAGAATATTTTATTAGCTCCTTCTTTACTGTTAGCAGAAGTGAAATTGTTACAATTAGCATATGATAGCATTTTCTCGCTACCCGGGAAAGAGAATCATTTGCTATATCAGAAAGAATTTGAATAATCATATCCACCATTACGTGCATCGTTAGGAACATTTTTGCCTAAATCAGAAAGTCATTTATTATTTCAACCATTAAACCATTTAAAATGAGGTATAGCACAGAACTGCGATGCCTTAGCTTGCCCAGCAACTGAATAAGATGAAGCAAAAAATCTTCAATAAGCACCATCACAAAAAAAGCCATTATAACTTAAGTTAAGAGTTTTGGCAGTGTTATCAGCTACAGAATTATCGGTGTAAACTTTTGGTAAACGATAAACATCACCATTAACGCCCAAATCATCAAGGTTTAATAATAATTCAAATTCAGTAGTATAACCAAGTTTTTTAGCATGATTATTGCAAAGATTCTTTGTGTTATTATTTAAAAAATCGCCTGAATATACCTGATCAGTTATAAATAGAATTTTATATTTTGGGTTATCCTCAACATTTATGGTACAATCGTAATGAAAATTTATTTGTTGATTCGAAGTTTGCTTGGTGTCAATAAAATCGTATTGATATTTTCCAGGATTTTTGAAAGCAAAGAATTTTTGACCATACAATCCATAAGGTTGTTCACTTGGGGCATTAGTGGTCTGAAAATCATAATTATGTGGCCAAAGTAATTTATCACTATAATCGTTAAAGTTAAAAACCTGGATATCATCTCGTTTTTGATTACTGGCTAGTTTCCAATTTTCAGGAGAATATTTAAAAAGTATGGAAGGAGCTCAAAAACTACTTTCTTTTTGTGGGTTATAAGCGGAAGTTATAAAAACTGGTTCATTTGTATATGGAGCATGAGGATAAACCAAACAAGGTACGTTTATATCAATTACTTCAATGGTTTTGGTCCGTTGAGTGCAATAAGATAAACATTCACTATTATTATCGAATATTTTATGTTTATCTTTTTGAAATTGTATACAAATATTGTTTTTAAGATCACAAATATCAGTAGTTGACACTTTTTCTTCAGTGGCAGTTGTTCCATAACCGGGAGAAGTATTTTTAAATAGTATATTTTCTTTATAATGTACTGGACTGTTTAGACTATTTGTCATATGGTAGCAAGTTGGTTGATTATAGATTCATCGATTTATGAATATATCTTGTGGACAAATGTATTTATCGGCAATATCTGTTTTAGGAATGGATTGGTTACTTATAGAAAATCCAAAACTTTTTAATTTATCTTGATATGATACATCAGCTTGTAATAATGTGAGCTGGGGTGTACAGCTATAACTGATATTATTTTTTGGTTGAACGTATAAATTAGAATAATTAATGTTTTGAGTATTTAGAAAGTTAGCTAAACAAATATAATAAGAATTTTTACAATCAGTCGATCAGGCATATTTATTACAACCAGGTGGATTAGTTAGTTGAAAAGTTTGAATGCCGGTAATATTTGTTGGTTGATTTTTTGAAGAATTATCAGTATTGTCGATTGATATATCCGTAGTGGTGATATTATTAGTGATTTTAATATCTTGATTAATCGAATTAGCTGGGCTATTAGGTTTATAGCATGAATTTAATTGATTTAATTTGTTTAAAGTTGACTGCCCGACATAACCAGTTGGCTTCGATAATCCTATGGGTTCTAATATATCTTTTTTGTATTTTAATTGAAAACGCATGACAGCTTGTTTGGTTAAACTTCCAAAATAACCGGTGACTAATTTTTCTGGATAGATATTCGGCAAAGAGATTAAAAATTTTTGAAGTTGTTGTACGCTATGATTTTCATCACCTATTTCCAGTGGTGTTAAAAAACAATTGTTAGGAGTTGATGAGTTGGTGTTAATATCGGTATCATTATTGATTTTATTTTCAGGCGCAACAGTAGCAGTATTGTTAAAGGTACTTTTGTTCAGAATATTATCAATATTTTTTAATAAATCATCAAAAAAACTAGCTTCACTAATGAGCGGTATGCTTATAACAATAATAAGTATGAATATTGTTTTTTTAATCATAAGTTTTGGTGAATTACTCGCAATCAGATGGGCAGTAGTAACGATTGGTACTACCATTAATATATTTATATTTTTCTCATTCCGTGCAAATTTTATTGCCACAATAAACATTTCTGTTAAATTCGGTAGCTGTGCATTTTCCATTTTGGCAAATGCATAGTTGTTTATAAGGATAATCTTTATATGATCCCAACCAGTATCAACCATTATTTTTGCAAGTTATTTCATCGATTCAATTGTTAGCCGGATCGGAGGCGTGATTATTAGCACAAACACCATTTTCGATACTACAATTGCCATTTGAATAACAAGTGTCCCGTTTCTCATTTAAGTAGTTAAAACAAGCATGTTCTTTGGGATTGGATACGATTGTTTCACCCTTAAGTTTGGAAATTCGATAGGCATAATCCTCTTTTATAATTTTATCTAAATCGGGGTTGCAATTGTATTTGCAATTGTACATTGCGTCTTCTAAAGTTGTGGCTTGAAATTCAGCATTGGTTTGGGCTAAAATGCATTTGCCCTGTTGATAATCACAATTGTAACCGCTGTAATTTTTAAAAGAATCAAAGCCGTTGTGAAGAGTTTCAAAACAATCTTGATAATTTTCATATTCACCGGTGGGGCTAGGAACACAAAGCATGGGTTTGTTTTGATAGCTGTTAGGGAGTATTAATAAAGTCGGATCAAACCCAAGTAGAGATATTATATCGGGCGTATTTATGTTTATACCGGCTGAAACAATATCTCTAATAATAGGTTGTTTAGTGTATTTTACTTTTGGTTCACTACTTTTAGGACAAGCAGTCCAAGGAATAGCTGAATCATTTGAAATAGAATAATCAATTCACCGACATTTTTGAGTGGTTTTGTCTAAAATATATGAAACGGTAGCAGGACGGCAATTCTCGGTGCATTCTTCAAGGGTCAAATCGTTTAAATTTGTAAATATACCATAAGGTCAGGTGGAAT
>JAKJEE010000007.1 GCA_022705625.1 Patescibacteria group bacterium | reverse complement strand
GTCAGTGAATCATCATCATTGATGGAGTTTGAATTTGGGTTTTTAAGTAAAGCGGTGACTTCATAGGATCCACCGGAGTAGTAGGTATAGAAATAGGTTGAATCATTGACCGGATCAATAGGTAGAACACTGAGGTAAGCATTGTTAGGATTGATACTAAAATCAATAGGAATTCAACCCGTGCCATCAACTTTACGATAGTTAGCCGTGGTTTTACAACTATAGGTATAACCAGTTGGCAAGGTTGGTAAAGAGTAACTGGCACAGGTTGCACTGGTATCGGGAAGAGAGATATAGACCGTGGTGTTTGAACCATAAGCAATACCATTAGTATTTCAGGTTTCAATAAAATTAATCGCTTGGTTGATAGTATTAATATCACTAACTCGACGAGTATCTCGAAAATTATCAAATAATCTTCCTGGGTTTAATGAAAAAATTACAATAGCCGAAAGTATTGCAAGTATGGCAATGACAATCATTAATTCTACTAGAGTAAATGATTTCTTGTCTTTTGTATTTAAAATCTTTGACTTTTGACATTTGACTTTTGACTTTATTTTTTGATTATTGAATATTGGATATTGGAACTTCTCTTTTTTGACTTTTGACATTTGACATTTTTTTATTGGTTGGTGTGGGGGCTGACCGAATTATCCGAATAAGATACAAAATTAAATTGGAATTTGTGTTTTGTATTTAAAATCTTTGACTTTTGATTTTTACTTTTGACTTTTGACATTTGACTTTTTTATTAGTTAGTGTGGGGGACATTTGACTTTTTTATTAGTTAGTGTGGTGGGAATATTGGACATTGAATATTGAATATTTATTTTATTGGTAGTCGGAGGTCATAAGTTCTATGAGCGTAAACGA
Source organism: Patescibacteria group bacterium (assembly GCA_022705625.1). GTDB lineage: Bacteria > Patescibacteriota > Minisyncoccia > UBA6257 > JAKLIH01 > JAKLIH01. The sequence goes on along the minus strand of JAKJEE010000007.1, from coordinate 25,017 downwards.
TTTCTTTTGCATTGCTGTTTTTATTTAGAATATTAGAGTATTAGGTTATTAGGATATTGGTTTGTTATTTCGTTAACACAATCGGTTCGCCATCAGTAATAGCAATGGTATGTTCAAAATGAGCTGCTGGCTGATCATTGGCAGTTACAAATTCATCTTCGTTATTTTGAATAACAACCGTTCTGTCAAAAGTTGCCATTGGCTCAATAGCAATAACATAGCCAGCTTTGAGCTTGATACCAGAATGTTTGATGCCAAAATTATATATTTCTGGCTCTTCATGTAATTGATACCCTACCCCATGGCCAACTAATTCTCTGATCACATTAAAACCAGTCGCTTCAACTTGGTTTTGAATGGCATAACCAATGTCACCAATGGTATTACCAACTTTGGCGGTATAAATGGCTTGATTTAAAGAATCTTTCACGGACCTAACTAATTTTTTGGTTCGTGGTTCAACTTTTCCTACGCAAACAGTAATGGCACTATCAACAAAAAGATTTTTATAAGCTAAACCACAATCAATCGATACGATATCACCGTCATTTAAAATTAATTTTTTACTGGGCACGCCATGAACAATAACATTATTTTTTGATATGCATAAGGTGGCGGGAAAAGGCATTGACATAAAATCAGCTCTATAATTTAAAAATGCCGGAACACAATTGTTGTCTGTAATAAATTTATAGGCAAAGTTATCGAGAGTTAAACCATCAACCCCTGGCTTAATCAATTGAGCAACTTGTGATAATGTTTTTTTGAGTATCTTACCACCAACTTTCATTATCTCAATATCCTTTTTGGTTTTAATAGTAATCATTATGCTTGGTTTATTTTTTCCTGAATTATTTTATCAATATTTTTGGCGATTTCTTCAACTGGACCAACGCCATTCACTTCATACAAAACACCTTGAGATTTTAAAAACTCAATGGTGGGAATGACTAATTCGTTAAATTCTTGGATACGATGCTTAATAACTTCGGGATTATCATCATTACGAATAATTAATTCAGTATTGTCAGCTTGACAATGAGTAATGCCAGGATTAAAAGCCAGTGAATAAGTTTTATGACACACTGGACAATAACGGCGATTCATTGATCGGGTGTAGGACTCTTCGTCAGGAATGTTTAAATTAAAAACAAAAAATTGATTATTAGCCATTCATTTAAATACCTCAGCCATAGCTTGACCTTCGATTAACATTCTTGGACTACCCTCGAAAACAACACCCTGACGGTAATCAAGCAACAATAATTTTGAAAATCATAAATAAAAAACAATGGCCGATGGAACTAATATGCCATTATCAACATCTTGTTTCAATTTTTGACTTCAAAAATTATTTGGATCTTTTAAAATTCATTCACGTAACATTGATCCAGTGGATATTATTTGTAAATTATATTTATCAGCTAATATTTTGGCTTGAGTGCCCTTACCACAATTGCCCTTACCGACAAAGCCAGCATAAATTGGTTTCATTATAAGAAATTAATTCATTTTGTTATAAATAAAATATATCAAAAAAATTAAAAAAAAGCAAAAGATTATAGTGTCAAGAGATATTCTTTGGTAATCTCTTTTAAAGATAGGATTTGGTTTTTGGTTGGATATTTCTCGATATCAATATTTTTGACTAGACCAATACATTTTATATTGGCGCGATTGGCAGCAATCATACCATTGATGCCGTCTTCAATCACTACGCAATCAGCTGGTAACATACCGATTTTATCAGCGGCTAATAAAAATATATCGGGTTCAGGTTTACCAGCTTTTACCATATCGCTAGTAGCAATAAAATCAAATTGATCAAATAGATTTAAGCTCTTTAGAACTTTGGTGGCATAATTAAAATTTGAAGCTGTGCCCACGGCGGTTTTGAGATTTAATGTTTTACATAAGTCAATTAATTCAAAAATCCCGTCAATTGGGTCAACCGTTTGGCTGGCTAATTCTTCCATTTTTTGCCATTTTTCTATCATTAGCGCGTTAATATCAAATTCTACTCCTTTGGCTGTTAATAAATCATAAACAAATTCTTTGGTTTTTACTCCGGAATAACGTTGAGAGATTTCATCAGGCGCGATATGGATATCAAAACGCGATAATAATTCGGATTCAACGCGAGCGTGAAGTTTTTGAGTATCAGAAATAACCCCATCCATATCAAAAATTATAGCTTTAATCATTATAAAAATTTATTTTATTAAGTTGAAATTTTATTAACAACGCCATGATTGATTTTAGCTGATAAGCGCCCATGAATCATTTTTATTGAGGCCACCCTTTTTTTACATTGAGGGCAATAAATCTCATCGTGGCAATTAAATTTTTTGTTTAAAAATATTTTGTTGGGGTCTTCTAAAATACAATCTAAATACATTTTCATCAAAAACCCTTTTTTGCGTTTATCATATCTGGCTAATTTATTACCGCATTGGCAATAAACTTCAATTATACTCATATTGAAATGATTAATTTTTTAACGCTAAACTAATTAAAATATTGATGAGTTGAGCGTAGTCTAAACCACTGATATTTCATAACTTTGGAAACATACTAATATTGGTAAAGCCAGGAATGGTGTTAATTTCGTTTAGATAGACTTCGTTATTACTCGTTAAAAACATATCAACTCGAGCCAAGCCAGAACATTCTAAGGTTTTATAGGCCTGGAGAGCCACAGCTTGAATTTTTTTAATCTGAGTTTTATTTAATTTGGCAGGTATGATTAATTGAGCTCCATCGGAATTTATACATTTATCGGCATAGGAATAAAACTCATCTTTAGGAATGATTTCTCCTGGTAAGGAAGCAATCGGGTTGGTGTTACCTAAAACCGAACATTCAATTTCTCGACCCTTGATATATTCTTCAACAATAATTTTGTGGTCATATTTTGAGGCAACGGTTAGTGATCGCTGAAATTCTTTTTGATTATAAATTTTATTAATGCCAATGGATGATCCAGTGCTAACTGGTTTTATAAAAAAAGGCACATTTAAAATTTTTTTAATTTTCCTAAAATTTCAGTTTTTTAGTTCATAATCTTTGATACCAATAAAATTAGCAATTTTGATATTAGAGTTTTTTAATAATTCTTTGGCAATTACTTTATTCATATTGATACTTGATCCCAAAATATTAGAACCAACATATTTAATATTATACATCTGTAATAATCCTTGTATGCTACCATCTTCGCCATTAATACCATGCAATACTGGAAAACCAACATCAATGATATCGGTTTTATTAGTTTTTAAATCTAAGAGATACCCTTGTTTATCTTTTAAAATTAGATAAGCATTGTGAAAAGATTTAAGATTTTTTTCAATAAATTTTTCATTAATTTCAAAATCATTGGGTATTTTGAATCAATTACCTTGTTTATCAATATAAATTAAATACAAAGTATATTTACTTTTATCAATGGCGTTAATGACATTGTTGGCTGATCAAATCGACACTGAATGTTCACTAGATTTGCCACCAAAAATAATTAACAAATTTATTTTTTCCATATTAAATAGTTAAAATATCACATTTTTATCTTGACAAAATGATTGCCAGCGAAGCAAAAATAGACAGATTTAATCGAGGATAGTTAAACGAGTTTAGTTGTAACTATTTTGAGTATCAGCCCTGTAAATTCTCTTAATATCTTTTAAAAATTGAACTCAGCAATCAAATAATAAGTGAGCGATAATGTAATGTTAGATATTTAATTTTTAATAGTTTATCAAACTTTTGAATAAAAGAAAAGAGAGGTCAAATACTCCTCTCTTTTGATTTATTCTCACGGAAATGTCGGTGGCTCGGGTAGATTTGGCCCACCGGGTGGTATTTTCCCTTCTAACCGCCACCTAATGTCGTCCTGACCAACTGGTGCATCTTGACAACAACCGCCTAACAGAAAAATCATCGTGCAACAAATAACGACGAAAATTATAATTTTTCTAAACATTCATTCCTCCTAACTATGATTTGCTAAGGGCATTTTATCATATTCTAAACACTAATGCAAGATTAAAGATTCTCTTTTTTTTCGTTAATTGGGAAGAATAACAAGGCAAGTAATGGCAAAATACTGATAAAAATTAATGATAACTTTAAAGATTTATCCATCAAAAAGCCAATCAATGGATTAACGATAACTAAAAATAAACTGCTAAACATACTGATTGATGACACAATCGTAGCTCGTTCGGATGAAGGAATATATTTATTTAAATGCGCCTCAATAACTTCCCGACGGGTTAACCCAAACCCCCCAGACAATATTAGAAAAATGATCACGGTAGTTAAATTGAGATGCACGGCTACAAGTATAAATCCTAAGATAGTAATAATAGCTGAAAATTTCAAATAATTTGATAAATTCTTAAATATTTTTTCAAAAAATTGATAATTATGAGCAATTAAAATTTCCATAAGAACCAAGAAGGCATGAAAATAACCAAAATAAATAATTGGTATTTTGATATTTGTAATTAACGGTTGATAAAGTCAAATAACAAAATAACCGGCCGCATGAATTAAAGTTGAATTAATAACGGCGATTTGAAAGTAACGATTAGTTCTAAAAAATTGTAACCCCTTTTTAAATATAGCTCAATATCTTAGCGATTCAGCACTTTTGTCTTTAATTTTTATTTCTTTTAAACTTCAGGCTACGAAAAGTGATAACAATGAAGGAACAAACATAAAAAGCATTGGTGCATTTAAGCTAAGTTTTGAAGCCATAAAACTACCAATTGGGGCAGCAATCAAAAGTCCTAATAAATGGATGGATCATGCCCTGTTAAATATTTTAATGCTTAAATGCTCTTGGTTATTTTCTTTCAAGCTATCGTACAATATAGCTTTATCGGCTCCGGAAATGAGAGTAATACCAACGGCAAATAAAAATTCACTAAATAAAAAATTGTAAAAATGGGGAATTGAACCATAAATAAGTGCGGCGATACTTAAAACTAACGAACCTAAAATCATCGAAGTTTTACGTCCAAAACGATCAGCAATAACGCCGGTCGGTATTTCAAGCACAAAATTTCAGAACATGAACCAAGCTTGAATGAATTGTATTTGAGCAAAAGAAATATGCCCTCAATTTGTAAAAAATGGTACCAAAACACCCGAGGTGAAAAATAGCCCTCGTAAAAAATTAAATCAATAATATTTTTGTATGTTTGAATTTAGAATTTGATTTTTCATAGATGTAGTATAGAACAAAAACATGGTAAAAATTTACCATGTTTTTGATAATTTTGAAATTAAATTATGATTAAAAAGTTTTAATAATCATATTCGCGCATTGTGAGTTGAGCTTCAATCGAGTTTTTAATTTCGATGGAAATGGCCACAATAAGCAAAAGTGACGTACCACCGATTTCAAAAGTAGTAACTTTGGTAACTTTTTCAAGAATTAACGGCAACACGGCAATTAAACCTAAGAAGATAGCGCCAAATAAAGTAATTTTGTGAGACACCTTGGACAAATAAGATACGGTGTTTTCGCCCGGACGATAGCCAGGAATGAAACCACCATTTTTTTGTAAATTATCAGAGATCTCCTTTGGTTCAAAAGTGATCGATGTATAGAAAAATGTAAAGAACACCACTAACACAAAATAAATAGAGCTATAGAATACTTTATTTTCGATTAAGCCAGTCACAAATTTAGAGGCATTAACTAAAAATGTTAAATTGGTAGTGGCTAACATTTGGCCAATTAAGGCCGGAAAAGTTAAAATGGAAAGCGCAAAAATAATTGGAATAACACCGGCTTGATTGACCTTGAGTGGTAGAAAGGTAGTAACACCGCCATACATTTTGTTGCCACGAACATGTTTAGCGTAAGATACGGTTAATCGTCTTTCGCCTTCGGTTAAATAAACAACGGCGACTACCATTAATAATGAAATTAATAAGAAAGCGGCCACGCCAATTCAGGCGCCAAAGGTTTTATAAGTTAAAACTGTGGCAAAAATGTCTTTAGGCAATTTAGTAACGATACCCGAAAAGATAATTAAAGAAATACCATTGCCCAGTTTCTTTTGGGTAATAATTTCGCCAATAAAGATAATTACAAATGAGGCGGCGGTTAAAATCAAAACATCGCGCCACAATAATAAATTGGACGGAATAGTAATGATCTTTTGCATACGTAAAATATTTAAGATGCCAAGACCTTGAAGCACAGTTAGCGGTAAAGCTAAATATTTAGTTCAGCTTTCAAATTTACGACGGCCTTCTTCGCCATTTTCGTGAAATACTTCTTTGAGCGAAGGAATAATAATAACTACGAGTTGCATAATAATGGAAGCCGAAATGTAAGGACTAACGCCTAACATAGCGATTGATAAGTTTTCAAACGCCCCACCTGTAAAGATGTTAAACAGACCGAACACTTTGCTCTGCTCTAAAAATCCTTTGATTTGGGACATATCAACATCAGGAACTGGAATGGCCGCCATTAATCTAAAAACTAATAGCCAAAAAAAGATGGTTAAAATACTTTTGCGAAGTTCTTTATTTTTAAATAACTTGATAAAATTTTTAATCATAATGATTTTTTAGGAAGATTGTTTTAATGTGAAAAAATGCAAAAGATAGAATTTATTTTGTAAATTCTACCTTACCACCAGCTTTTTCAATAACCGCTTTAGCGCCATTAGTGATTGGGCAATTATTTAAAAATAATTTCTTATCGATTGATGACATTTTACCAATGATCTTAAACTTGCTAATTCTTTTTGGCAATATTTTTATTTTGCGAAGTGACTCGAAATTAACTTTAAAATTATCTGGACACTTCTGAACTAAAGTTTTCAGTTGAATCTCAAAAACATCAACGTGTTGAGTTTGGTTCGTTGACCCTCTTAATTTTGGCAAACGTAAAATTTGCTCTTTGAGTTCGGATGGAATTTTACGACCACCATGAGCAGTTTGACCTTTACCGCCTTTACCACTATAGGTACCGCGTTTGCCACCGCGACCAACTCGAGCTGATTTTTTTATTCTATTTTTTGGACTTAAATTATGAATTTGCATTTTAGTAAATTTAATAAACTAAATTATTCACCTTCGATATTTTCACTTTCCTTTTCTTCGTCTTTAATTGGTTCGACTTTAATATTCTTTTTTTCATTTTCTAATTCATAAATGCGATATATGTTCTTCAAGGCCTCAAAAGTAGCTTTACCATTATTAATGGCATTATGAGACCCACTTAAGATTTTACAAGTAACATTTTTAATACCGGCTAAAATCATAATGTCTCTAACTACCCCACCAGCAATAACGCCTTTACCGTCTTTGGCTGGTTTAACAATCACTCGACTAGCACAAAACTTGCCCTCGGATTTAAACGGAATGGTATTTTTGACAATAGGAACGCTGATTAGATTACGCATGGCCTCTTTTTTGGCCTTATCAATCGCTTTGGGTACATCAACCCCTTTGGCAGTTCCTAAGCCCACTTTGCCCTTGTTATTGCCAAGTAACATCGTTACACTAAAACTCATATGCTTACCACCAGCCGTAACACGAGTAACACGTCTAATATCGGCAATTAATTGATCAAAATCAGCATTCTTTTCAATAATTTTAGTAGCTGGTGAAACACGATTATTTTCTCTTTTGGAGGTGCTGTTAAAAGGTTTACGACCACCGCCAAAACCAGATCTTTTTTTATTATTATCGTTTGTATTCATAATTAAAATTTAATTCCTAATTTGCGTAACTCTTCCGCTAAAATTTTAACACGACCATGATATTTAAAACCGCCACGATCAAAAACTATGGCATCAATCTCTTTAGCTTTTAATTTTTCAGCCAATTTTTGAGCAACTTGAACACTTTTTTCGGTCTTTTTGCCTTTAATGGCTTTGATTTCTAAATCAGAGGCCGAAGCTAATGTTACTTGATTTTCGTCATCAATAGCTTGAGCATAAATATAATTATTAGATTTGAAAACCGATAAACGTGGACGTTTAGCTGTGCCCATAACTTTAGCGCGAATGCGCTTATGAGATCTATCTCTTTTTTCTTTTGAAATTTTTACAATATTTTGCATAATGAATTAAATTAATTATATTTTATTTTGATATTTTTAACCGGCTTTCTTACCGCTCTTTTTTATAACTCTTTCATCACTATATTTAACCCCTTTTAGAGAATAAGGATTAGTTTTTCTTTGAATTCTGACTAAGGCCGCAAAATCACCAACTAATTTTTTAGAAATGCCGGTAATGCTAATAATAGTTTTGTCAACCGTAACAGTTAAATCTTTGGGAATATCTAAATTGACGGGATGAGAATAACCAACGTTTAATATTAATTTGTCACCTTTAACTTCCGCTTTGTAGCCAATACCTTCAATGATTAATTTCTTTTCAAAACCACTATTGACACCGGTAATACAATTGGCAATTAGGGCGCGCTCGGTTCCTCAAATAGCAAAAAATTCACGGCCAGTTTTTCTGGGTTTTAAAACAATTTCTTTTTTCTCAGCATCGATAGTGAGTTCAACGACATTGTTAAGATGATGAGTTAAAGTTCCCTTTTTACCAGTAAAGGTTAAGAGAGATTGCTGATCATCAAACTCAACTTTGACATCGTCTAATATTTTTATTGGTTGTTTACCTATTTTTGACATAATAAAAAGTTTAAAAGATTTCAAATAATACCTCTCCGCCGAGATTTTGTTTTTTAGCTAATTTAGCTGGCATAATGCCTTTGGAGGTAGAAATAATAACGGTTGATTGGGTTTTGGAATTAATATCTGGATATTGAATATAAACTCGTTTGCTAGGTTTAGAAATGCGTTTGATATCACGAATATAAGACAAGTTGTTCTTACTATATTTTAAAATAATATCAAGAGACGATTTCTTGTCTTTGGTGCTAATCATAAAATCTTCAATGTAACCTTCTTGTTTCAGAATTTTAAGAATTTCAATTTTGATTTTTGATGAAGGCACAGTCAATCTTTCTTTTTGGACTCTAACTGCATTTTTAATACGCGTTAGCATGTCACTAATTGGATCCGAAATGGTCATAATATAGTTATAAATGATTATTAATTAGAATGTAATTATCAACTGGCTTTTTTAACACCTGGGATTTCACCTTTGGAAGCAAGTTCACGAAAACAAATTCGACATAGACCAAAATCACGCATATAACTTCGGCGACGACCGCAATGAAAACAACGGTTCACTTTTCGAGAACTAAATTTTGGTGTCTTTTTTGATCTTGCAATTGCTGATTTTTTTGCCATGAATAAAATTTAAATGGTTTTAAATATAGAATAAGAAATTAAATTTATTTTTTTGAAGTGGTAATGGGTTTTAAAGGAAACCCTAATTCTTCAAATAATCTTATCGACTTCTCTTTTGACTTGGTATTAGTAACAAAAGTAATCTCCACGCCGAAAGCAATTTTAATGATGTCAAGTGATAATTCTGGAAAAGCGTTCATTTCGCGTATGCCAATAGTTAAATTACCGGCGTTGTCAAAGTTTTTTCGATCAATACCTCAAAAATCACGAGTACGGGGTAAAGTGATGTTAATCACTCGTTCAATAAAATCATTCATTTTTTGACCGCGCAAAGTAACATTTAAACCAACCACTGACCCTTCTCTTAATTTGAAGCCGGCAATTGATTTTTTGGCTTTGCAAATTTTTGGTTTTTGACCAGTAATACGAGCTAATTTTTCACTAAGATCTTTTACTAAATTGTCAGCGCTACCTTCATTGGTAGTTAAAATTCTGCCAATCCCTGCGTTTACGCAAACTTTAGTAATGCGAGCCATAGCTAAATCATTATCAATTTTGAAATCATTTTTGAAAGCGGCTTTCGCTTTATTTTTATAATTATCACTGTATGAGATTTTCATAATTAAAATTAATCTAATTTCTTATTACATTTTTTGCAAACTCTAAATTTTTTGTTCTTTTCTATAATATAACCGATGCGAGCGGGTTTATTACAATGTGGGCAGACAAGGGTTACATTTGAAACATTAATTGGTTTGGGGATTTCAACCACTTGACCAACTTCGCCTTCTTTACGAGGACGTTTATGTTTTTTACAAAGATTTAAGCCTTCAACAATAACTTTATTTAACTTAGGTATAGATTTAATAACCTTGCCGGTTTTAGAACGATCTTTACCCTTTAGAATAATGACTTTGTCGTTTTTCTTTATTTTTAATTTTGGATTGATTTTAATTGACATGATATTTATTTAAACTAACTCTGGTCCTAATTCAATAATTTTATTATAGCCCATATCTTTGATTTCACGTGGCACCGGACCGAATATACGAGTGCCAACTGGCTCTTTTTTATCATTAATAATCACTACGGCATTATCATCAAAACTGATATAGGTTCCGTTTTTTCTCTTAAAATTACGTCGTTGACGAATAATTAATGCTTTAACCACATCTTTTTTCTTGACAGTTTTACGCGGTTTAGCAGTTTGAACCGAGGCAACAATAATGTTACCAATTTGGCCATAACGACGTCAATGTCCACCCATAACTTGAATACAACGGACAGTTTGAGCCCCGCTATTATCTGCTACTTTTAAAATTGAACGAAGTTGTATCATAATAACAAATTAATTAATTTAATTATACACTATAACATTGGTATTTTCAAGAGTTGAGTTATTTAAGTTTCTCCACAATAATTCAGCTTTTGTCTTTTGAAATTGGTCGAGTTTCTTCAATAATAACTTTGTCGCCGGTTTGAAAAGTATTCTCGGGATTATGAGCTTTATATCGCTTGGAAGTTTTATAATATTTATGATATAAAGGATGTTGTTTTAATCTGGTTACTTCAACTACCGCTGTCAGGCTCATTTTGTTTGAGACCACAATACCGCTTAGTTGTCTTTTTTGGACTTTCGAAATATTCATAAAACAGATTTATTATATAAATTATTTTTTATTAAGAATGGTTAAAATACGGGCGACAGTTCTTTTGGTATCACCAATTTCTTTAAAGTTTTTAACTTTACCAAAGCGACTGTTTAAGGTTAAAGTATTTAATTTTTGTTTGCTTTCATTTAAAAGTTGGTTCAAAGCTTTGGTATCTTTATTTTTTAGATCTTTGATATTCATAAAAACTAACGTTTAATAATTTTTGTGTTAAATGGAAGCTTGTAACTAACTTGTTTTAAAGCGTTTAAGGCATCGGCCTCTAAAATACCACCTAATTCGAAAATAACTCTGCCGGGTTTAACTTGAAAAACATAATGATCAACATCACCTTTGCCGCCACCTTGACGTTTTTCGGGAGGACGTTTGGTAACTGGTTTATCAGGAAAAACTCGAATTCAAATTTTGCCACCTTTTCTAATAAATCTAAGTAATATACGACGAGCTGATTCGATTTGGCGACTAGTAATTCTTTTGTTGTCTAAACTACAAATACCAAAATTGCCATATTCAAGTTCAACACCACGACATTCAAAATCGCGTTTTAAGCGTCTCCCTTTTTGAGCTTTTCGATATTTTGTTTTCTTTGGAGTTAACATATTGATGAGTTATGGTTATTAATAATTAATTAGCATTTTTGAAAGTTGTCTTTTTGGTATTGGCTTTAAATGATTCACCTTTGTAAATTCAAACTTTGATACCAATTTTTCCATAAGTACAGCGAGTAAAAACCGAGCTATAATCAACAATCGCACGCAAAGTGTTTAAAGGTAATTTGCCTTCTTTGACTCAATCTGATCGAGCAATATCAGCTCCATCTAAACGACCAGTAACAAAAATTTTAGCACCTTTGGCTTCACGATTTGACATAATACGTTCGAGGTATTTCTTGATGGTTTTTCGATATGGAATTCTTTTTTCAATGTCATCACGAATGTCAAAAGCAACAATTTGAGCTGACAAGAAAGGTTTTCTGACTTCTTCGATATTAATACTAATGCTATATTTGTCGGTTATGTGATTTTTGCGTCTAAATTTGTTTAAACTTTTTTCTAAACCTTTTTTAATATCGTCTAAACCTTCACCTTTGTGTTTAATAATCATACCGGGTTTAGAGGTAAAAATCACAACGTTAATTCTATCACCCTTGCGTTCAATTTCAACGGTTTGATAATGGGCCTTTTCAAGAATTGTTTCGAGTTCTTTGCGGATCAATTGATCTTCAGCTAATTTTCAAGGAAAATTGCCAAGATCAAATCAACGTGATGTTCAATTTTTGTTTATTCCTAATCGTTTGACGGTTGGATTAATATGTTGAGCCATAATTAGATAGAATTAAATAAATTTTTAATTAATAACTTTTCTTTGAATAATATTTTTATTTTGACCTTTTAGAGCTTTAGCATGAGTTTTGGTTTGTCTAACATGCTTGGTAGTTTTAGCAATATGCGATTTTTTACTCTTGGTAACAGTATCTTTAACCGCAATAGTTTTAATTTTCTTTTCATCAATTGGTTTGAGCACTAAATTGACATGGCAAGAACGATGACGAATTAAATAGGCTGAACCTCTAGCTCGAGGCATAGTTCGCTTAAGAATTGGGCCATCAGTGACATTAATTCTGGCAATAAATAAATCTTTTGGATCCAAATGATAGTTGTTAACGGCATTAGCTTTGGCTGATTTTAATAATTTTAAAATATCAACACCTGATCTTTTTGGGCTATACTTTAATTGTAATTCGGCTTTTTCTACACTTAGACCTTTTATCAAACGAGTAACTAATCTTACTTTTCGAGGGGCCATTCTAAGGTATTTTAATGAGGCAGTAATTTCCATATCAAAAATATTTATTATTAATAATTAGTATAACCTATTTGGCAGGAGTGGCAGGTTTGCCCTTTTCGACAGCTTTTTGAAGCTTACCACCATGCTTAATGAATTTACGAGTTGGTGAAAATTCGCCCAACCTGTGACCGACCATTTCTTCAACAATATTAACATTGATGAAATTTTTTCCATTGTGAACTGCAAATACAAAACCAATCATTTCGGGAGTAATCATTGAAGAACGAGCTCAAGTTTTAATTGGATCTTTATCTCCAATTAATTTTTTGCCTACTTTCTTTAATAATTTTTCATCAACGTATGGACCTTTTTTAAGTGAACGAGACATAATGAATTGTTAGATAATTTATTAATTAAGAATTATTTAGATTTCTTGGTTTTACGACGAGAAACAATAAATTTGTTTGAATATTTGTGAACATTGCGAGTTTTCTTACCACCAGTCACATTTCCTCATTTATCTTTTGGTCGCTTAGTGCCACGAGAATGTCTACCTTTACCACCACCATAAGGATGATCACAGGCGTTCATCGCGCTACCACGAACTGTTGGTCTGATACCTTTATGACGATTGCGTCCAGCTTTGCCAACACAAATTAAATTGTGTTCAATGTTGGAAACAGCGCCAATGGAAGCAAAACAATCTTTTGAAACTTTTCGAACTTCACTGGAAGGCATTTTCAAATATGCATAGTTTCCTTCTAAACCAACCATGGTTAAATAGGAACCAGCACTTCTGGCTAATTTACCACCTTGACCAGGTTTGAGCTCAACATTATGAACTTGAGTACCGCTAGGAATATTAACTAATTTTAATCGATTACCAGTTTGAAGAGACGTTGTATCATCACAAACAATGGTATCGCCAGCTTTAATACCTTCAGGGGCTAAAACATAAGTTCGAGCACCATTTTTGTATAAAACTAAAGCAATAAAAGCAGTTCGATATGGATCGTATTCAATAAACTCAATTTTGGCGGGAATGCCTTTATAAAGTTGATCAAATTGAATGGTACGATAATTTTTCTTAACTGCCCCACCTTTATGGCGCATAGAAATCTTACCGCTACTCGCTCTACCTTGGGCTGGTCTAAAACCTTTTACTAAAGGTTTAAACGGCTCTTTTTTGGCTAAGACGGCACGATCAATATCGATATGATGTCTTTTAGTTGGGGTTGTAGGATTAAATTTTTTCATATTATATTGCTAAATCAATTTTATAACCTTCCTTTAAAGTGACAATCGCCTTTTTATAGCCACCTTTATGAGTTAATGCTTTTCTATAGCCAAAGCGAGTTGGCGCCACTGGCAAAAAGATAACATTAATTTTGTCAACTTTAACTTTATAATTCTTTTCTACTAATTGCTTAATTAAAGATTTATTAGATCTTTTAAGTACAATAAAAACATATTTGTTATCAGCTGCTAAAGAATTACTTTTTTCTGTAATGTATGGCTGTAAATAGGTATCCATTTGATGGCTAGATACATTAGTTTCAACATTTGACTCTTTATCAGAAGTCGAGTCGATAGCAACTGGCGTTTTAGTGTTTTTTTCGTTTTTTACGGTTTTTTTACCAAATAAAGGTGACATATAATCTTTTTAAGCTTTTTTAAATGATTTGTTTATATTCTCGATTGCATCTTTTAAAATAACGACATATTTGTAATTAAGTAAAGTGACTAAATCAATTGAATTATCAACAGTGACATAGATAAAAGGAATGTTTCGGGAGGCACGAATGATGGATTTGCTACCATTGTTAACTATAATATAAGCAATACTATTATTTTTCTTTTTGATATCAAAAAGATTTTTAGCAATAGCATTCATATCTTTGGTCTTATCATTTTTAAGGTCAATTTTGTCTAAAATAATTAATTCATTATCTTTGACTTTTGAACTTAAAACCATCGCTAAAGCTTTCTGTTTCATTTTTTGGTTTACACCTTTTTTGAAATTAGCTTCGTTATGTCTGGGACCAAAAGTAACACCACCGCCAACTCAAATTGGTGAACGAGTTGAGCCAACTCTAGCTCGACCGGTTCCCTTTTGTTTTCAAGGTTTGCGACCACCACCGGAAACTTCCGAACGATCTTTAGTAGAAGCAAGCGGTTGACGACGATTACTTAACATTGATGTGTAAACTTGATAAATGGTGTCAACGTTAGCTTTAACTTTAAAAATTTTATCATTAAGCTCGATTTGTTCAACTACTTCGTTTTTTTGATTTTTTACATCTACTTTCATAATATTTATTTAGAAATAATTTTAAGAAGCGTTCCGTGTCTGCCAGGAATTGATCCACGCACAAATAATAAATGATTCTGTTTGTCAATTTTTACAATTTTAGCACTAATCATCGATTTAGTTTCACCACCAGTTCTACCAGCCATTCTTTTGCCTTTGGCAACTCTTTGAATACCAGTATGACCAATTGAACCAGGCTCTCTTAAAGCATGTTTGGTACCGTGAGTTTTGGGAGCACCATGAAAATGATGTCTTTTGACTACGCCTTGGAAACCTTTTGATTTGGTAACCCCTTGAACTTTAACCATATCCCCTTCATTAAAAACATCTGAGTTGATTTCATCACCAACATTAAATTTGGTTATATCATCAACTGGGAATTCTCTTAAATATCGAAAAGTTTGAACTTTTTCACCAAGATGTTTTTTGAGGGCTGACATAATGGGTTTAGTTAAACTTTTCTTAGTTTTAAAACCACAAACAATCGCATCATAACCATCGTTGTCTTTGGTTTTAATTTGAGTGATAACCATTGGACCAGCTTCTACAACAGTAACAGGAATAGCACCGACATTTTCATCGGGTAATTGTGTCATTTTTATTTTTTCAGCAAGGATAAAAGACATATTATAATTTTAGTAATTAGATACTATTAAAAAATTTTCAAAAGTGCCCTCATCAAAAAACTGAGAAAACTCAGTTTTTTGACGTTTAAGCTTTAATTTCGGCTTCAACTCCAGCAGGTAAATTCAAGCTGGTTAAGGCCTCAACTGTTTTGCTATTTGAGTTGATAACGTCAATTAATCTTTTATGAACTCTGATCTCAAACTGTTCTTGTGATCGCTTTTTCACAAAAGTAGCACGGTTTACAGAATATTTTCTTTTTTCGGTTGGAAGCAAAATTGGACCGACAATACTGGCACCACTACGAATAGCAATATCAATAATTTGTTTACACGAATTATCAATCAAATGGTGGTCATAAGATTTAAGTCGAATTCTAATTTTGGCTTTTTTATCAAAGGTACTATTTGTCATTATACAATTGTTTATTAGGCAATAATTTTTGTTACAACGCCAGCGCCAACAGTTTTACCACCCTCGCGGATAGCAAATCTTTGTTTTTCTTCTAAAGCGACTGGAGCAATTAATTTAACTTTGAATGTGGCGGTATCACCAGGCATAACCATTTGAACACCTTCTTTTAAAGTAACTTCACCGGTGACATCAGATGTTAAGATAAAGAATTGAGGTTTATAACCTGAGAAAAATGGAGTATGACGTCCACCTTCTTCTTGAGATAAAACATAGACCTCGGATTCAAATTCAGTATGAGGAGTAATTGAGCCGGGTTTGGCAATAACTTGACCGCGACGAATATCTTCTTTTTTAATACCACGAAGCAATAAACCAACATTATCACCAGCTTGAGCATCTTCCATACTCTTGTTGAACATTTCAACGCCAGTAATAACAGTTTTGGTAGTTGGTTGATAACCAACAATTTCACCTTCGTCATTAACTTTAACTTGACCACGGGTAATTCTACCAGTTACAACGGTACCACGACCTTCAATAGTGAAAATATCTTCAATTGGTAATAAAAATGGTTTATCAGTTTCTCTAGCAGGAGTTGGAAAGTAGGTATCAACGGCAGCCAATAATTCAATTATTGGTTTGACAGCTTCACTGTTGTAATCAGTAGCTTCTAAAGCTTTTAGAGCTGATCCACGAATTATAGGAATTTCATTGCCAGGATAATGATATTTAGTTAATAAATCACGAATTTCAGCTTCTACTAATTCAATTAATTCAGGGTCAGAAACCATATCGCATTTGTTTAAAAATACGACTAAATTAGGAACACCAACTTGATAAGCAAGCAAAATGTGTTCACGAGTTTGAGGCATAGGACCATCAGCGGCAGACACAACTAAAATGGCACCATCCATTTGAGCCGAGCCAGTAATCATATTTTTGATATAATCAACGTGACCTGGGCAGTCAATATGAGCATAGTGACGATTGTCGGTCTCATATTCTGAGTGATGGACATTAATAGTAATACCACGAGCCTTTTCTTCTGGGGCTTTATCAATATCGTCGACAGTAACTACTTTTTTTGATTCATCCTTCAAATGAAGAACATTTAAAATAGCCGCGGTCAAGGTAGTTTTACCATGATCAACGTGACCGATAGTACCAATGTTCATATGTGGCTTGGAGCGCACAAACTTTTCTTTTTCTGCCATAATTATTTTTTAATATTTTTTTATAAAAATTATTAGTTGAAACCAGTTCAACCAAACTTAATAGATTCTATTAAGTTTTTTTAAGTAAGCATATATTAGCGCATTTTATTTGGTTTGTCAACCCCCTCCTTTAAAACAGCACCGTTTTTGTAAAGCAAAAACGGTAATAAAAAGCTGTTTCTAAAGGAGGGGGTCAAACCCGCTAAAGAGAAGTTTCAATACTCAATATCCAATAGCCAAAAAAATATAAATGTCCGATAGCCAACAACCAATATTCAATAGCCAAAAAACAAAATTTAGGGGATTAATTTAATGGTGTCTAAAAACACTTGGGTTTGGTTGGGAAACGTTAACAGATTAATAATTTCTGACTCCGAAAGCCATTTTATATATTTTGCTTCTTCCATTTGATAAATCTCTCTTTTAATACTGGAAATATCAGCATAAAAGACATAGTATTCAGCTTGGCACCCTTCTCTTTCAGTTTTATATTTATCAAAAATAAAACTATTAATAATGCCGGTTGGATGCAAAATATATTCATCAGGATTGATATTTAACTCTTCTTTAATTTCTCGGTTGGCGGTTCTGAATAAATCACCACCATCTTCTTCGTCTTCAGCTCCACTGGTTATACTAACATTATTAGTTTTGGTATTAAAAATTGTTAGATATAATCTTTGGCCACCAATATCTTTATAGAATATGATTGATACGCCACGAATAATTTTGTTACTCATAATTTAAATTTTTATTGTGGTATACATTTACTTTCGCAAGTAAACAGGTTAATGTTATTGTCTGGATTATCAGCAATACATTTTTCAACACAAGTTTTGCAATCAGCAAATTTTTTAGAATAAGTGTGCTCACAATACCCTTCGATAATTTCACAAGTGGCAAATTGTCGACAATTGTCGCCAATTTGATACATCATGGTGCAAGCTTCTGGCACATTTGGGCCACATTTAATATCGAGACCATGACAATTTTCAATACCACATATTTGATCATTAGGATCTGGATAAGTTGTAGTGACGAGGCCAGTGCATCGTCAGTTTATTTCCGCGGTTTTAGTGAGTTCATCCACCACGCACGCTGGATTACAACCGTTCTTAACAGCATTTAAATTGGCGTCAAATCATCAGGTTTTTGTGTTTTGGTTATAAACCCCAGTTGATAATGTTTCCCCGCCCTTAATGCAAGTCCCTTCAGCAATAATTCTGGCTTCACTTTCAGTCATCGTTAAAATTGGCGTTGGTGTTGGTCGAATTGGATAATTTTTAAAATAAACAAAAATAGCAATAACAACCAAAGCCATGACTATAATTTTTAAATTTTTTGTATTCATAATATTAATTTATAATTTTAATTATATTGTTCAATTTCAATCACGTGAGCTTCTTTGGCACTCGTATCATTAGATAAAATTAATAATTCGGAATTGCCAAAATGAAACATAGTTAAAATATCTTTTCAATCTAAATTATAATAAGCAGCGTAAATCATTTTACCAATATCGCCATGAGTTACTAATAAAATTGATCCGTCTTGATGCTTTTCTTCAATACTATTTAATAAATTTTTCCCCCGATTAATTAAATCAGGAAATGTTTCAGCTCCCTCGGGTGAAAGAAAATAGGTAATTTTTCCAGCTTTGATAATATCCGGTGCACACATATGCTCAATATCTGCCACAGCTTGGCCAGTCATAATGCCAAAATCTCGTTCAATTAATTCATCTAATTTTATAATGTTGTCTATGTGTAAAGTTTCGCCAATAATACTAGCGGTTTGAAAAGTTCTCTGTAAGGGTGAACTATAAATCACATCAAAAGTTAAATTTTTTTCTTTGACTTTGTCAGCCAAAGTGTGAGCTTGACTAATCCCTAAATTCGTTAATGGCTTATCGCGATGACCATTTAAAATGCCCGTAGCGTTATCTTGATCTTGACCGTGTCGGGCTAAATATATTTTTAACATATTATTTTTTAATTTAAATATTCTAATCTGTCGGCTAATTTTATATTTTTATTATATCATATTTTTGGAAAATAAAAACTTTGGTTGTGGGGTACTTTTGAGAAATAATAGATCTAAAGGGTAGAGTCATTTGACTCTACCCTTTAAAAATGAACAACAAAAAATATCAGAACGTCAATGGGTGACGTTCTGATAATAGAATTCAATTAAAACCCTAAAGCTCCATCAAATTTAATCATAGGCAGTATTAAGCAGTGGTTTCGACCATACCTTTTGAATACCCGGTTGTCAAAATAGTTTTAGCCATGGTTATTATTTAATCTTTGACTTTTTGTTTATTGTTTTTATCAATAAGGGCTTTGATATTATTAGCTATTAATTTCTGCTATCCAATTTTATCGGATAACTGATTTTTTAAAATAGTTATTTATTAATTTAATATCTTCTAAATCCTTTTTTCTACTCATAAAAATTTTTCATTCTACAATATGTTCTAATTTTACAAAAGGTAAATTGTCTATGATATCAACATTTTTAATAATATTGTTAACTGCTTTATAATCGCCAAGTCATTCTTCAACAATTTCTATCTTATTAATATCAATGCGATGAAAAGGTTTGAATTTAACTAATTTTGGATATTTATTACAAAGTTCTTGAAAAAAATCATGAGTAACAATAACATCAAGATCATGCGCTTCTCTAATATTTCTAATTGCTAATGGGCCAGAACCAAAAACCGCATATTTATCTTTTGGAAAATTTAATTTTTTTAATTCTTCTAATAGAATCAGAAATTGTTGATTCATAGAATGATTTATTTAGGAAAATTAATATGAATATTACTAAACTTGACAATCATTTCTGTTTCGTTTAATCCGTCAAAACTACGACGCTCTTTAACAGACAATCCATTTCAAGCCTCTTGAATCGATGGTAAAATTTTGTTTAGAATATCCATTCCCGCAGATTCAATAGCTAAACCTTTAGCTTCACAATAGTCTTTGACTTTTGTCATCGTAAAAAGATTGGAGGCCTTAAACAAAACTTCTCTTTTATGTCGCTCTTGTTCGACAGTAGTTTTATTTTTTCTAGCATTAATCTTGAGAGTACAATCTAAGCAAAAAACTAACGGTTCGCCGGTAATTTCATTAGTTAAAAATGCGCCGATCTTACCAGTTTTATGACATTCGTCACAGAAGCATTCATTGGGTCCAACTATTTTTTTCTGTAGAAAATCATTGTTCAAATATTGGTCAGATAATTCAGCTAAACGCTCTTGCTTTTTAAAAACATTTTTTATAATCTTGGGGTTTAATTTTTTATATCTTAATAATATACCTACAGTTGGGTTACGAAGCCCATCAGGAAAATAACTATTACCATCTGGACTTATTAATTCATAATGATCATCTATCTTGGTTATTCTTTGTAATATTACATCATCAACTTTGGCATTGTAGGTAGCCTTTTTTTCTTTTACATAAAATTCACTTCCGTCAACTAAATTAGATAACAACATTCCTTGTTCAAAATCAACTTTTTTAATTCTTCAAAGCCCATACTTTGATTTTAATAAGTTTTTATAGTTTTCCCTGTCATTTTCATCAAAATTTAAAAAATTAATTAAGTAATAAGTTTTTAATGGGGTTTTGCCATTACTTAGTTTATAATCAAAAAGAAATCAGCTATTGAATAATGCCTCTTTTATTATTTTTTCTTCGCCTTCAAGCATATCAATAATTATTTTTTCATCTCCCCAAAAGCTATTCTTGGCTTTATAGATTTCGGGGATATATTTTGGAATATTTTCAAAGTAGTGGAGTATTTCTCCAACAAATCCTTTTCTCATATTTCAGTTTTTGTATTTTTATTATTATATATAAACAAAATTTTTGAAAATATACAACTCCAAAGCATCTGCGAAAATCCGAATGGATTTTTGCGAAATTTTTTTAAACAATATTCCATTGAAAAATGTTACCGTAAAAAACAAAAATTGCTTTATTCCATTTATCAAAGATTTTAATGCCATCTATATTTAAATGTCTAAGTTTATCGCCTACAAATTTAACTAAAGATAAATTAAATTTTTTTGATTTTTCCAGTTGCAAAAAAATTCTTGATTCATAAAAATTTTATTAAATTGTTATAGCGATAATTCATAAAAGTAACAAGTGAAAAACTTGATCAATGGTTATGATAATTAAGGCGTGCAGCCATTCGGGAGTATTTTCTCGAGTCATGCCACGTATAGATTTAGTAATTCATATTAACAAACCTCGCTGATCAATAATTGCATGGCTTAAAAACAAAACGGCTAACCAAGCAAAACTAATATTAAACATGAAGAAAGGTATCGCAAACCCAAAAGCATAAATTAACGAATGAGTTGCTAATGCTTTCATATTTTTTGTTTTGTTCATTGTTTGAAAATGAGTTTGAAAAACCCAATCAACAATAAAATGAACAAAAACTAGCCAAATAAAAATTGTTATTTTATCCATATCAATTGATTTAAAACTATTAACAAATTACAATAGCTCTTCCAATTCTATGGCATCGTCTTCATCTAAACCATACTCGTCTATAATTTCTTTAACATTTTCAGCTTTTTCTTGATCCAAATCATGATTCGCCATAAGCTCTTTTACTTCTTCGTCCACTTCATCTGAATTTTCATCACCAAATTCATTCTCGCATTCAGGATCTAAAAATGAATCGTCATCTTCTTGGTTTTTATTTTGATTATCATCCATAATTTTATTTAATCTATTTTTTTATATCCACTAACCCTCCTTGATAGTTAGCTTCATAAATAATAATACCATCTTTTGAAATTGTTTCTTTTCCGGAAAATCTTTCAAGATCTCCTTTTCAATCATTTTTATAAATCAAACCTTCAAATTCAATTTCTTTAGGACCACGAACTGGAAAATCTTTTGGTTGATTCATTAGCGCATTACGTAAAGCTTTATATACTTCATTCTTATCAGCAAGTTGTGAAACAAAACCGTAATACACCATCATTCAAGATGGTTTGCTATTAAAGAAGACAACTTCTCTGCCTCCATACGGCTCTCCGCCAAAGAAATTATCATGAGCTTTGAATTCTTCTTTTTCAAAATTTATAGAAGTAGAACCATCTAATTCTTTGGTTCACATACTTTCATTGCCACTGGCATAGCCAGCTATGTTGAATGAGATTAGGAAATCTCTGAGGGGTTGGGTGGACATGGGATGGGGTTTAAAATTTTATTATTGTTCACTCACTTTTATAGAAAAAGTTATCATTTCTGGATCATAATTAATACCCTTGGATATTTTATACAAAAAATTAACTATAGAGTTAGCGCTCATAGCTCCTTCGACATATTTCCCGGATATAAATTCTATCGGACATCTTAAAGGTTTTTTAATATTAAAATACCAATCAAACTCTTTACTATTTTGTATAACTGAAAATTGGGTTGGGGAAAAATTATATAAAAATTTGCATACATTTATCATTAGATCTCTTCATGTTTTTAATTCAAAACTAGATCCATCAATATATAGAAAAGATGGTTTACTCCCAGAAAAACTATCTACGGCAGTAAGGTCGAATAATTGTTCTTCCGCTGACGTTCTCGTAATAGTAGTAGTTGGATATGGTCAAATTTGTGTAGCTATATTAATAAGGCTAACGGCACCGAATAAATAAACAGCGCCAGAAGCTAATGGCAAAGTTATTAATAAGCCAAAAACTTGGCCTAATAAATTACCAGTTTGACCAATACCAGATATTCTTCCCCATTTTTCTGGAGGAGCGATATGACGTAATAAGGAATTATAGAAGACAATGGAAAATTGATAAAAATAATTAGCCAGAACAAGGAAAAGCATTGCTAAAAATACCTGATGAGAAAAGAATAATGTTATAATCGAAACACTTAAAAATGTGAAAAAAGAAATTAGAGTTATTCGATTAAGATATCTTTGTTGATGACCATTCTTATCGGCAATGCTGCCTAGTATTGGAGCGGTTAATAAAAGCAAAAGTAAAAATCATATTAAATCAAAAATCCGATACGCCTTTATCAACGACTAATTATTGCGAAAAATACAAAGCAAAGACAATTACGTTAATTGAATTTGCAAAATCATAAAGAGTTCAGAGAAAAATATTTTTCTTATTCATAATTTGATTTATTATTAATATGCTCTGGGCAAATATTTAAATTAATTTTCTTTTTGATTAATCTCTTCAATCATACTTTTGACTCAATATTCTATCATTTTGGCCTCATCTACAGAGTGTTTTTGAAGTATCTTATCTCCTATCATTTCAAATGTTTCATTTGAGAGAGAAAATAACTTTTTGACCTTTATTAAGAGTTCAATAGCAGATTCTGTTTCCTTGGATAGATGCGCCTCCAAGCCAGCATAAGTAGCGCTAAGTGAATTTCTAGTTTTTGAAATCGTTATGGGTCGACTATTAGATTCAACTACTTTATTTATTTTATCACGAATCAATAGAATTGCCCACCTAATAACTTCTTCACTTGTCAATATTTCTTTGGGAATATTAAATATTGCCGTAACTCTAGCTATATCTTCTAAATCAAACTGCTCGTTATTCTTAATATTGGATAATAAAATATCTGAAACACGTTTAATATTCTCTGGGGTATTCCATATTGTTTCGGGTATCATTTTTGAAGATATCATAGATGTCACTCTTAATAGATCCCCTTCTTCCATCAACTTATTAAATTTATCTATTCATTTTTTAGAATCAACGACATCAAGACCAGATAATCAATCGCTTGTTTCTGGTTTTAGTTGTGTGCCTGATGTTGCTGGTTTAGATTTTTTAAATGGATTGGGAAATTTAAATTTCATACTCATATTGCATATTTTAGTTTTTAATTTTTTATTAAATGACTTATTCAAATCTTTCTATATTAATATTAGACACACTATTAATCGCTGGATATTTTTCATTCAAATTATTTTATTCCGAGAAATTGTTCTTTACGCAGACAAATTATCTCTTAAACATTTGGCCCTTTACCAGAGTACCAGGATAAACATTCTGTCATCAAAATATGATTTTCCTTTAAAATTCAATAAGAAAACTCCTATCTTTATTTTTATTTTTTGAATCAGCAACTATAATATCACAACCATGTTCATGAAGCCCTTTAGTTTTTATATTATCATCTTGCCCTTTTGTAGCAAGGAGTTTTAAAATACATTCTTCAATAAACTTTTCTGTAATTCTTTTCATTTATAAAACTTAATAATTAAGTTATACCGTAAGATTGTCTGCTATCAATTCGGCTTGTTTTAAAACATTTTCTGTTGCAATAAGTTGCTGATCTGGTGGATAGCCATAACGATTCAAAATTCTTTTTACATCACGACGCAATCGTGCGCGAACACTTTCTTTTAGTGTCCAGTCAATTGTTGCATTACCTTTAACGCTTCTAAAAACTTCAATCGCGATTGCGGCCAATTGTTTGTCTCCTAAAACTTCTCTTGCATTTTCGTTATTGGCAAGAGCATCGTAAAAAGCTAATTCGTCTTCGCCAAGATTCAATGCTTCACCGCGTTTGTCCGATTCACGAATATCTTTTGCCAATTTAACCAATTCTTCAATAACTTGTGCCGCAGTCAAAAGGTTGTTCTGGTATTTTTTTATAGCACTTTCTAACATTTCTGATAATT
>JAKJEE010000029.1 GCA_022705625.1 Patescibacteria group bacterium | reverse complement strand
TAACTAAACAAGCTGTTATTCGTTTTCAAAATAAATTTAAAAGCGAGATACTAATACCTGCTGGACTTAAACAGGGAACTGGTTATGTTGGTCAATACACTTTAGATAAATTAAACTCTTTAAATAAATGCACAATTGAATCTATTGATAATTCTGATTCTGATTCTGATATTAATATTGATATACCACCAGTTTCGACTCCCGACGATAGTAATATAATCGATGATGAACCAATTGAGCCAGGGCCAGATTCTGACATTGACATTGATATACCACCTGAAAACACACCACCGGTTTCGACTCCCGATGATAGTAGCATAATCGATGATGAACCAATTGAGCCAGGGCCAAGCTTGCCAACAGTTAAAATTAAAGCTTATTGTTCCGACAGCAAAGATTTATTTATTAACTCCGCCAGTATGGATTCAACTGCTGAAAAAACTGATATCCGAAAAATAATATTCGATTTTGAAAATCCAAATTATGAAGATGCCACCAACGTTACTATCAACATCGGCAATCAAATAATAAATGTCGGTAACATAAAAGCCTGTCGAGACGAAGATAACAAAATAAATATACAACATTTTTCGTTTGATTATCAATGCACATCAAATGAAAGGGACACTAATGTTACTGTCAGCTGAATACAAAATAATATATCTAAATCTTTTACAAAACCAATCCGCGTATCATGTTTCCAATGTAAATCAGAAATTCCCAAATTAGGAATATATCAATACACAATTTATCATAAAGATTTACAGCCAGAAAAAATTAAATGATATTTTCCAGCTGGCGATTATTCTTGTTCAAGCAATGGTTTAAACACTCCCTATGATTCCGGTTATGTAGCTAAATGTTTTGGCTATACTGGTTCACAATTTAATGAAAGTAAAATTAAAGCCAGTATTTCAGACCTGCCAGATATGACCGACGAAAGATATAAAAATTTTATTTATAATCCTCCCACCGCTAGTAATGTTTTATGAATTTATTGTCCACTACTCACTCCCGAAAAAACCTTTTAATCTATTATTGAAATAAATAATAATGAAATTGACTATCAAAATTTTAATTTTAATTAGTTTTTGTTTCCTACCGGTTTTAGTTGAAGCGGCGTGTCCTTTAAATTTTAAAAATTTATCAATTACATCTCAAACTAACAACGATAAGGCTGATATCATTCGTCTGCAATCAATTTTATATATTAATAATTTATACAGCGGACCAATTACTGGTTATTACGGCAATTTAACTAAATCCGCCATCAACAGTTTCAAAGAAATTAATGGTTTAAATCCCAATGGTATTGTTGACACTGAAACCAGTGAATTAATTTGCGAGCAATACGCCTGATGTCCGTTTCAATCTTTTCTCAAAAAAGGGGACGAATCACCATCGTCAGATATCAAATTATTACAATCTTTTTTAAAATTACTTCCCAACATTTATCCAGAAAAATTAGTTACTGGCTATTTTGGCGCTAAAACTGAAAACGCAGTAAAACGTTTACAAAAACAATTAAATATTTCTCAAACTGGTCAGACTGATGCCGATACCCAAGAAGCGTTTTGCAATTTTTTTGCCAGCTTAAAAAATAGTGATGTTCCCGCTCCCACCAGTTCTAACACTAACACAACTTCTATTTTTCAAACTTTATGTTTGGCCATTCCATCTCAAACCACTACTGACAAAGCTGTTTTGTTTTTATCTCAAATATTGGGTGGCACTTCTCCCTATAAATATGTTTGAAATGATAATAGTGCTAGCAGTAACAAAACTTTTCAGACCAAATTCTCAAAAGCTGGTACCTACACTGTAAGTTTAAAAGTTATTGACAGTCAAGGTCGAGTTTCTAATTCACATTGCCAAGTTAATATCACAGGCAAAAGTATTACCAGTGACAATACTGTCGATTGAGATAGTTTTACATTTGAATCAAATGATAATATTGTTGAAAGCGATATCCAAGTTAAATTAAAAGACACGTCTGTTTATGATAAATATTTATACAACAAAAAAAATTGATCAACTGGTTGACATTGTATTAATCATCCATCAATTCCATCATTTTGTGAATATATAACTAAAGACAAGGATATCAACAATAAACTTATTTATATTTGAAATGATGGTAATTCGTTAACCAAAGACAAAATCACTTATAGTTTATCAGATGGCACGATGATTTATAATACCCGAGATGAATGTAAAACTTTTTGCGATCCAACCGATGGCGATAAAAATTTCATTGCCTATAAACAATCAACTAATACCAATAGTGGTTGAGTTTGCGGTTTACAACAAGCTAAAACCTGTTCATATTTAAATGATTTAGAACTTGATATTAGCACTTATAATCGATTAACCAATAAAAATGTCTACGTCACTCAAAATTTATGCAACAGTGTTTGTAACACTAATTCTGGACCATCAATAGCCACAATATCACCAGCATCACTCCCTAAAGAAATTCCTCAATCAGAAATTGAAAAATTAATCAAAAACCCATTGCAACTTGATTGCGAAATACTACCACTTGAAATTGTAAAAAATGACCCAGTTAAAATTACTATTATCAATATGCCCTATTGAGCCAGAAATACAATTGATAATATGTCAAATATCAATCTTAGAGGTTATTGATCCGGCGATATTTTAAACCAATATTTAGATTTAACCAAAGGCGAATACACAAGTGACTATAATATTTTAGATAAAAGTGGTAAAATTTTTGATAAAGGAGGCTATCAACCTGCTTATAATGCCGATTATATTACTGTTCCTAAAAATATACCACCAATATACTGTGGTGATGGTAAATGCGATTATAAAGAAAGTAATTCAAAAAGTCCGCTTTATTGTCGAATGGATTGTATAAACAAAAACCCAAACATAACTACTTCAAATTGGTGAATAAAACCAGTCAATCAAATCGCTACGCTAATGTTTGTTAATTTAACTAGATTACAACCAACTGGTCGTATTTCTCCTATAACTAATCAATATTTGACAAAAAGTTATGGCGATATATTAACCTGATTATTACCAAAATTCTTTAACAGCGGTATTTACTCCATAATTGATTCAATGCTTAGCACTTGATGACGAAGCGGTTTACAAATGCAATTTATGGCAAACAAAGAAGTATGAACAAATCCATATACTATACAACTTAATTTAAACAAAAATTTTTATAATTATAATCAAAATTTACAGGGTGGTGTTTTAGGCGGTCGTATTTTATATTGAACATTTAATAAACCAGGAACTTATAACTTTAATTACAAATTGTATTACAATTCAAATGGTAAAGAATATTTAGTTGGTCAAACTAATAATTGTTCAATCAACGTTGTTGATAAACCAACCGCTGGAAAATATATGCGCGCCTTTTTAACTTTTGATGTTCCTACTAAATCAAAAGTCAACTGTCCCTCAAACTTTTATTTGGTCGATCCCAAAACCGAAGAATTAAAATATATTACCCCTAAAGATGCAAAATTTAAAAATTATGTTACTGAGCACAGTATTTATCCATACCGAGATTTAGATGGTAAATTTTTATCCTTTAATTGAGAATATTTCTTTATAAAATCAATAGCCAATGGTGGGAGTTTTTGAAATTATACAGAAACGATTGATACTAATCAATCACAGTCACACGGCATTACTATAAGCGTTCCCTTAATAGGTGATCATCAGTATGAATCTCAAATAGATTGAAACAAAATTACAAATTTAGATAAACAAGATTATCTTTATTTAAATAAAACTACAGCTCAAGTAGAAAAACTTAATATTGGTAGTAACTATTATCAACCTTTTTCTTGTCACACAACTGGCAGTTCTTGAAAAGACTTTACTAATAAATGCGGAAATTATGATACCGCTACCAGTATGATATTTGGTTATCAACACTATAAAAGCAGTTGGTCATCTCCACATTGAAGAAGTGAAAGCTATCTACAAGGTAATATTTATTCTGGCGACGGCCAAACGTCTAGTGCTTTTAAAAATAATAACAGCAATCTCATCATAAAAACTCCCGAAATATATTCTCGCACTCTTTGTGTTGAAGAACCAATAAAGCCAGAACCAACAATTGCTAACAAAAGAAACTCAAAATATTATCCAGATTTAACTTTATCTAATTTTAAATTGGGTAGTATTAAATATTACAGTCAATCTAAAAAAAGAGAAGTGACAGTTGAAGTAAAAAATATCGGTGGCGAAAATATAAAATACCAAACCGCTCCATATATTGTAAATTGCAATCGTATTGATGACGAAATTGCTAAAAACTATGATAAATTTCAAATACAAGAAATGTTAAAAAAACCTCATAATTATCCTCATTTACCAGTTGGGGAAATGATTGGAACTTTTAATTTAGGTGTATTAGATTTTAATGCCAATCAAACTTATATCTTAAAATCTGAATTTGATTGTCGTAAAACTGATGTTATAGGCAGTGAATCATATCTTCCTAAAATAACCACCGATACTTATATCGGTTGTGTTATAGATCCACTTGACGAAATTGAAGAATCAAATGAAAGCAATAATTCTTTGGTAATATTTAAATTTAATTGTGATGAAAACCAAACTAATGAAGATGAAGAATTATAAAAAAATTATTATTACTTTAGTTTCTTTAACAATTATTTTTTTAATTGTTTATGGCTTTTTAAATAAAAATAATTCGTTCTTAGAAAAACTCTATGCTGACGTTACCAATTCAAATAATGGTTATACTTGTGATCGCTATTCAGGAATATGTTATATTGATAAATACACCAGTGAATACAACACCGAAAATGATTGTTTGAACCAATGTCCCGACTTAAGATTTAAATGATATTGTAACAAAACATTAGGCCAATGCACTCGCGATTTTCGAGGCACTTATAATAATTTAGAAACTTGTTGAAAAAATTGTTATGACCAAGTAAGTTATCATTGTGATATTTTTACCGGCCATTGTTTATCTGGACCAATCGGCAATTTAGATAGTGAAGATCAACATAAATTTGTAGAAAATAAAGATGGTTTAGCTTGTGATTCGACTACAGGCGTATGTTTTAAAGGTAAAGTAGATGATTTTAATAATTCCACCTGACCTTATGGTATATTTACAAATTTAAACGATTTGACCCTTGAAGAATGCACCGAGAATTGCCGTCCTGCTACCGTTTCCTATATTTTAGATAAAACCACTCAAAAATGTAAATGGCATTATTATCAATCAACTATACCCACTTCAGCTATTCCTTGAACTGCTTGTCCTAACAGTAATATAACCAAAGTAAAATATACTAAACAACCCATTGTCAGAGATCTCGCTTCGTCTGGTATAAACATGAATACCTCCGATATAATCTCTCTTTTGGGATTTGACCCAACTTTATTAATACTCCCGAACAGTTCTCAAAACCAACCTATGGTTTGTGTTCCTAGCCCCACTGGTGAATATGAAAATTATAAAGATTGCTTTGAAACCCTTCAAAATGGCTTTGACTCTTTTAAAAATTATAGTGGCTATAATTGTGATTATCAACAAGGCAAATGTATTTTAATTAAAACCAATGCTGAGTTTCAAGCCACCACCTTGGAAGATGCCATGTATAATTGCAAATATAATTGTAATCCAGAATTAGACAAAATTGTAAAAAACGATTATGCCTATCGAATTTCCAAACTTAAAGGAGAAACAATTTTATCCAATCCTAAAGAACACGCGTGTTTTAATCGTCTTAATGAAAAAGGAGATATGTGTTATTCAAACGGCAATTGTACAATTCAAAATCATGTTTGTGCCAACAATCATACTAGCGATCCAGCCGTTGGTTGGATTGAAGAATCTACTTGTAAAAACAATGGTTGATATTGATTGGGATCATATAGATATGAGCAATACAAACAATTATGTGTTTGTCAAAGTGGCAAATGTGTAGCCACCGAACCAGTTGTCAAAGCTTCTTGTGGCAACAATGTTTGCGAAGAATGAGAAAAATATAAATATATCCATGGTAATGGATCTATTAGCACTATTGTTAGCCGTTATTATTGCCCAACTGATTGCAATTAATAAGTCAAATTTTATGATCAAAAAAATAATATTAACACTTGCTATTATTATAAGCATGCCTATCGTCAGTAGGGCTAGTTTTTTTGATGATTTGCTGAAAAATATTGATAATATTCTGAACAAAAGTACCTTTAGCAATACTAATACTGTTGTGCCTTAAAATAAAATCAA
>JAKJEE010000028.1 GCA_022705625.1 Patescibacteria group bacterium | reverse complement strand
GAGCTGGGTTCAATACGTCGTAAGGCAGTATGGACTCCTATCTACTACGGGCGTTGGATATTTGAGGGGACTTGACCATAGTACGAGAGGACCTGGTTGAACAAACCTCTGGTGTATCGGTTGCACTGCCAAGTGCATTGCCGAGTAGCTAAGTTTGGATGAGATAAACGCTGAAAGCATCTAAGCGTGAAACTCACCCCGAGATTAGATATCTTAGGAACCTAAGAGATTATTAGGTTGATAGGCTCTAAGTGCAAGATCAGTAATGATTTTAGCTGAGGAGTACTAATTTCCATATCCTCATCTTTATTAATTTATTAATTAAGTTAACAAAGAGAAAATATATATACAACATTCTTTTTCTTTTTTAAAAAATAAAAATTTTGGCTGGTGATTAATTATGATATGTACCACCCGTTCCCATTCCGAACACGATCGTGAAAGTATCATAGCTCGATAATACTCGCAAGGGGAAGGTAGAGTTTGCCAGCCATTTATGTCGGCGGCTTTGGGTAACCAAGGTCGTCGGCTTTTATTATGTCAAAAACAAAAAAACTATTGTAAAATATGAAAAAATTTAGTACAATGATATTAATAATCAATAATTTTATAACATGCCAGAACGTTTAGTTAAACAAGTCATATATTCAATTCTTACCACAGTGGTTATTTTTGTGGCTGGACTAATGGTTTTTCAAATTATTAAACCCAATCCTTCTTGTTATGATCATAAAAAAAATAACAACGAAGAAGGAATTGATTGTGGAGGGTTATGCGAATCATGTGAAATCAAAGATTTGTTAGCTTTGGAATATAATGTAATGCCAGCTTGGTTTTTGCAAAATGATAAATATTTTATATATAGCCGAGTGGCAAATATGAATGATGACTGAGGCGCAAAAGAATTTACTTATACTTTTAATTTTATAAAAGAAGTTAATGTAAAAGGCAAAATTAAAGAAGAGATTATAAAAACAGTGGAAAACACAAGCTATATATTGCCAAAACAATCAAAATATTTAGTAGAGATGATTGAAAAACCAAATTTTGAATACGACAAGATTATTTTACGCATTGATGATAAAAAAGTTGTTTGAGCCAAGCCCTTAAGTCCAGATTTTGTTGAAGCTAATTTATTTAGTGTAGCGAACATTGCTTTAAAAACGGGAAGCGGTCAAATTATTTCTGAAGCGAATAAACCAGCTGGTAACGTTAATTATAACTTTTCCAAAGATTTAAAAAGAGGCGCGCAAGGGGAAGATGTTTTTAATTTGCAATCAATTTTAGCTCAAAATTTAGCTATTTATCCAGAAGGAGCGATTAATGGTATTTTTGATTTACCAACATATAAGGCAGTGATTCGTCTTCAAAAATCAATTGGAATTTCGCCACAAACTGGGATTGTTGATTATAAGACGAGAGAATATTTGAACCAAACTTATGGCGGTGGTAATCAAAGAACAACTAGCACTTCTGGTTTTACTTTCAATACTAATTTAGAATTTGGGGCAAGTGGGTCGGAAGTTAGCGAACTGCAAAGAGTATTAAAAGAATATCCAGCCATTTACCCGGAAGGACGATTAACTGGTAAATTTGATTATTTGTTGAAGAGGGCAATTGAAAGGTTCCAAACCGAATATGGTTTACAAGTGACAGGAGCATTCGATACACCAACTAGAACTAAATTAAATAGTTTGATTAATCAATCTATCGCTAGTGATAATGATATACCACCAGGTGTTACGGCGTATTTATCTTTCGACGTATTTAACAATACTAATGTATCGTGAAAAGAAGTTTTAACGATCGGATTTTTATGTGATAGCGAGCAGAATTTAGTGGCTTTAGCTCAAACAAGTAACGAGCTCAAAGCTCAGACTTCTCAATCGATATCTTTATCTTGAACTCATCAGTTGCCAGAATCAATTGCTATTTGTTCAGGTGGATTAAATGTTTATACTAATACAATGGACAAAGAAAATATACAATAGATTAAATCAAAAACAAAAGATTAGAAATATACAAGACAAAAATGATGATTAGGGGATTATTAAACCTTCTATATTAGTTTGACGTTAAAATTACAATGATTGATAATACCCAGCGTGATCATAAATCATTTTTATTATATCCTCAGCAAAGTCAAGATCGAATATAATAATTGAAAAATTAAGTTTAAAATAGAAGAAACAAAATATCGCAATGCTAAAAGAATATTTTTTAAAAAATTGAAAATTATTTACGAGTTTGTTAATTTTATGCTCATTAAGTTTATTGATGCTAGCCAGTTTAAGTATGAATAAAACTGACAAGCTCGATGCATTTTATCGACAATTAATTTTTATGTTAGTTGCGTTTGTTTTTTTATGATTTTTTGCAAAATTGGATTATAATCTTCTTAAAAATCATACATCATTTTCGTTAATTTTTTATGTGGTTTGATTGGTTATGCTAGTGTTGTTGCTTATTGTTGGCAAAACTACTCGAGGAATTTCTGGTTGGTTCAACTTTGGTTTTGTGAGTATTCAGCCAGTTGAATTTATGAAAATAGCTTTGATTCTTTTATTATCAAAATTTTTATATGACAAAAGAGCTGAAATGTGAAATTTTATCAATGTCATAAAAACAGGTATCTTTGTTGGTTTACCATGTGTATTAGCTTTACTTCAACCTGACTTAGGATCGGTCATTATTATGTTTCTTATCTGATTAATGTTGTTAATTTTTTGTGACTTGAAGTTTAAACATTTAGCTTTGATTTTGATTATTATTTTTTTGATTAGTTTTATAGGATTTAAATATGTGTTGCGAGATTATCAACGTAATCGTTTGATATCGTTTATCAATCCTAATTTAGATCCAACGGGGCTTAATTATAATCAACGCCAATCCGTGATCGCCATTGGTAGCGGTCGATTTTGGGGCAAAGGGTTGGGGTGGGGAACACAAACTCAATTACAATTTTTGCCAGAATCAAAAACTGATTTTATTTTTGCTTCAATTGCTGAAGAATTGGGTATGGCAGGAGTAATGATTTTATTAATAGGATTTTTATTGATGTTTAGCTATTTTTGGGATGTGATTGCTTTAGCTAGCAATAATTTTAGTAAATTGGTAGTGATAGGAATGTGAGTAAAAGTATTTGTAGAAATGATTATTAACATTGGTGTAAATATTGGTTTTTTACCAGTTATTGGTATAGCTTTGCCTTTTGTAAGCTTGGGTGGGTCACATTTAATAGCGGATTTTATAGTTCTCGGTATTGTGCTTAATATTAATAATCGTTAAATATTATGTTGAAAAAAAATTGGAAAATTATATTAGCAGTAGTATTGTCAATTTGTGTATTGATAGTTAAAAGTATTTTTTCGATGACGGTCAATATAACACAACAAAAATTTGTTATAAACCCCGGAGATGATTTTTTATTAATTGCTGATAATCTGGCTAAACAAGGAATCGTTAAAAATAAAAATTTATTTATTATTTTTGCATATGTAAACGGCGATTATTCTAAAATCAAGCCAGGCGAATATATGTTCGGTGGCGAATACAATATTAAGCAAATAGTTGATATTTTGAAGAGTAATTTAGGGATTTCTATAACTATTCCTGAAGGTTTTAATATTTTTCAAGTTGAAAATGAATTGATTAAAAAGGGTATAATTATAGAAAAATTTTCTTTAATTAATTATAAAATTAGTAATTTTAAGGATAATTTTATTACCTATCCATTTTTACAATATGTAGATGAAAATAATAATTTTGAAGGATTTTTATACCCTAATACTTACTATTTTTTGAAAAATACTACCTTAAAAAACGTTGTCACTATGTTTTTAGATAATTTTAATGATGAAATTTATAAAAAAGTTAAGCAAGATATCGGCGATAAAGATGTCTATCAAAAATTGATTTTGGCATCGCTAATTGAAAAAGAAGTGTATTTTAAAAGCGATATTCCCCAAATTGCTTCAGTGATAATGAATCGAATTGATAAAAAAATGCCATTGCAAATTGATGCTACATTGTGTTACATAAAAATGCAAAATAATTATTTGGCTAATAAAACGATTGATTGTGGCACTTTAACCAATGTTGACAAGAATTTGGAATCGCCATATAATACTTATATAAATAAAGATATGATTTTGTCACCAATTTGTAGTGTAAATTATGAAACCTACAATGCAGTTCTTGAAAACGTAGCGACTGATTATCTTTATTATATATCCGATCCAGAAACCAAAAATACAATATTTGCTAAAACATTAGAAGAGCACAATAAAAATATACAAAAATATTTGAAATAAAATAATGGATAATAAAAACTCTTTAATCACAAAACTAACAAATTTATTAAGTAAGTTACCAAATATTGGGCCGAGACAAGCCAGGCGTCTTTCTTATTTTTTAGCTCGATACAATCCAAAAATATTAGATGAAATTGCGAAATTATTTTGAGATATATCTAAACAAATTGGAATATGCGAAAATTGTAATTTTATATTTGAACGAGAAATCAAAAATCAAAAACTATGTCCGATTTGTGGCGATACTAAACGTAAGCATAAATTTATTTGTGTAGTTGAAAAAGATACCGACTTAATTTCAATAGAAAAAACCGGTAAATATAAGGGCGTATATTATGTTTTGGGCGGGTTGTTAAATTCGTTTGAAAATGACATTGATAAAAGTATAAATTTAAAGCCATTGATAATAAAAATAAAGGAATCAATTCACAAAAAAGAACCGATCGAAGAAATTATTTTGGCTTTGAATTTTACATCCGAAGGTTATCTGACGGCTAATGAAATAAAAAATCAATTAAAACCTTATGGTATTAAAATAACCCAATTGGGTATTGGCTTGCCAATTGGTAGTGAAGTTGAATTTGCTGATACTGAAACGCTAATTGAAGCGTTTAAAAATCGTAGCTAAAGCTACTTATTGATCCAAATAATTCGAATTTTTCGAATTATTCGAATAGCAAATTAAAAAATACCCCTGACAATTTATTGTCAGGGGATTTGGTTTGTTTTGAAAAGAATAATACCTCCCGTTACTCTCGTTGCTTGAGTAAGAGGGGAGGTATTGAGTGGGGGAGATTAAAATACCTCTCCATGTATAAAAATGACTCTTGAAGAAGCGACTGTTTCTTTTATCTTTTGAGCCGCCTCTGCTCTTTGTGTGCTCGTTGACTTTGAAAAGTCACACATAATTTCTACGAGCTTACCATCTGGATCGTAGTCGCTTAGCGTGCAGAAATAGACGTTACCTTTGTTACCCAATGCTTCATGGATGCATTGGGTAATGTTTCCTGGAGCCTCATCGGGCCCCTGCGTTACTTTTGCTATATATACAATATGTAACATAAAAACCTCCTTTTGATTTTGATGACATTATATCATAACATTGTTATTTTGTCAATAGAGCAGAAAATATAGATTTTATCAGTGTTTTTTGTGACATTTCTTTTAATAAAAATTAGTAATTTGGAGACTTCAAAAAAATGTGAAAAACCTGTGTATTCATTAGGATTTTAGCTATTGACAAATAGGGTAAAGTTTGATAAATTATGTGATAGCTACTTCCTTTGATAGGAAGTGTTCTTTTACACTCTAATATGAATGTACAGATCATTTTAACAACTAGAAAATTTCGAGGTTTTTTAGTTGCTCCAATGGTTTATTCTTTTAAAAAGTTTTTTTATTTTTATTAAAAAATATACACAGTTATTATTTTGGATGAGGATTTGATCCTAGTCCAGAGTGAACGCTGGCGGTGTGGATAAGGCATACAAGTCGAACGGTTCTAAAGAGTTTCGCAAGAAATTTTTTAGAATAGTGGCGAACGGGTTAGTAATATCTTGGTATCTACCTCTGAGATGAGGATAATCCATCGAAAGATGGACTAATACTCAATAGTCCCTAACAAGGGTAAAGGCGCAAGCCGCTGAGAGAAGAGCCTAGATCCTATCAGCTTGTTGGTGAGGTAATGGCTCACCAAGGCGACGACGGGTAGGGGGTGTGAGAGCATGGCCCCCAACAGGGACACTGAGACACGGGTCCCACTCCTACGGGAGGCAGTAGCCGAGAATCTTGGTCAATGGGCGCAAGCCTGAACCAGCGACACCGCGTGCAGGATGAAGGCTTTCGGGTTGTAAACTGCTTTTATTGGGGAAAAAGTTATTGATGGTACCCAATGAATAAGTGGCTGCTAACTACGTGCCAGCAGCAGCGGTAATACGTAGGCCACAAGCGTTACTCGAATTTACTGGGCGTAAAGTGTTCATAGTCGGTTTTGTTTCGCAAGAAAGTTTGATTTTTTATTTTATAAAGAATCGAATATAGTCTAATGTTAAAGGTTCTGGCTCAACCAGAAACGTGCATTAGAAACGTCAAGACTAGAATAAGGAAGGGGTTAATGGAATACACGGTGTAGAGGTGGAATTCGTTGATATCGTGTAGAACACCAAAAGCGAAGGCAATTAACTATTTCTTCATTGACGATCCATGAACGAAAGCGTGGGGAGCAAACAGGATTAGATACCCTGGTAGTCCACGCCCTAAACGATGATCATTAGCTTCTTGAAGTGTCGACCCTTTAAGTGGCGAAGCTAACGCGTTAAATGATCCG
>JAKJEE010000006.1 GCA_022705625.1 Patescibacteria group bacterium | reverse complement strand
CAACCAATTTTATTAATATTTACGTCTACTTTGCCAAAACTTTGAGAAGCATCGGTGTGAAAAAATATTGGAGTTTCGATGTTACGTTTTTGACGATTTTCTTTGACATTGTTTATAATTTTACCAATTTTTTCGATGGGTTCAATAACGCCGATTTCGTTATTGACATGCATAATTGAAACGAGAATGGTTGAATCATTAATCAATGATTCAAGTTCATCTAAATTGACAATGCCATTTTTATCAACCGATAAATAATCAACTTTAAAACCGGACTTTTCTAATCAATGGGCACTATTTAAAACACAAGGATGCTCGATGTTAGAAACAATAATATGATTACCTAAATTTTTATGAGCATTGGTAATACCCTTTAAAGCAAAGTTGTTTGATTCACTAGCGCTACCAGTAAAAATAATTTCGCCAGCATTAACTTTTAATATTTTTGCAAATTCTTCGCGAGCTTTTTCTAATAGATCCTTTGTTTCTTGACCTAAACTATGAATAGACATAGTATTGGCGTAATGTTTTTCAAAAATTGGATACATAGATTTTAAAACTAAAGGGTCAATGGGTGTTGAGGCAGCATAATCGAAATAAATTGATTTTTTAGTTTTTAGCTCGGTTTTATTTTTCATGGCGATAACGATTATTCATTTTTAAAGTAGCGGAAACCAGTACCCGCTGGAATCAAACGACTAATAATAATATTCGCCTTTAAACTTTCTAATTTATCAATGCGTGCTTCAATTGAAGATTTAACTAAAATTTGAGATGTTTCTTGAAAAGAGGCAGCTGATAAAAAGCTATCAGAATTAAGAGCCACTCGAGTTATACCACGTAAGATTGAAACGGCTTTGGCAGGAGTTTTGTGACTTTTAATTAATTTGTAATTGGCTTCAATAAAACGACGAATAGTGATAATCTCACCGGTAATAAACTCCGAATCACCACTGTTGACGATTAACAATTGAGAAAACATTTTTTTAATAATAATTTCAAAATGTTTATCGTGAATTTCGCTACCAGCCAATTGATAAACTCGACCGCATTCTTTTTTAATATAATCCTGAGTGGCTTTAATACCGGCTAATTTAAATAATTTTTTCAGATTAGCTGTGCCAGAAGTTAAAATTTGTCCACAAACTACTTTGTCACCCTTGCTAACTAAAATATTTTTGCCAACAGGAACAAGATAAGTAAAGATTTCGCCAGATTGTAATACTTGAGCGATCTTGTTTTTACGATTGCCTTTTTTATATTGTGGGTTTTTGATTTTATCATCGATGATAATTCTTAGTTGAATTTCTTCGTTGGGGTTGGAAATAACATCAAGCACAGTTCCAGAAATTTCTGATATTATGGCTTCATTTTTTGGGTTTCGACATTCAATTAATAATTCTATATAAGGCAAACCCATAGTGGTAATATCGGCTGAACCAGCTACACCACCGCTGTGGAAACTTTTAAGCGTTAACTGGGTGCCAGGCTCACCAATAGATTGAGCAGCGATAATACCAACCGCTTCACCTTTGGCAATTAAATTTCAATTTGCTAAATCAGCCCCATAACACTTTTGACAAATACCAGAAACATTTAAACAAGTGAGCGGTGAGAATACATTTACAGCATTAATTTTTTCATCTTTTTCAATTTGGTCAGCTAAAATACGACTAAGCAATATATTCTTTTTAATTTTTGTGCCATCACTTAACACAACTTCTTTAGCTAAAACTCGGCCAGCAATTCTTTTTGAAAATGGCTGGACTAATTCTTCCCCAGTTCAACGAGTAATTTCAATGCCCTTGTCATCGCCACAATCATCATTAAGCACTACTACATCTTGGCTAACATCAACTAAGCGTCTAGTCAAGTAACCAGCACTGGAAGTACGTAGGGCTGTATCTACTAAACCTTTACGAGCACCAGGGGTAACGTTAAAGTAATCAA
This sequence comes from Patescibacteria group bacterium, assembly GCA_022705625.1. Taxonomy (GTDB): domain Bacteria; phylum Patescibacteriota; class Minisyncoccia; order UBA6257; family JAKLIH01; genus JAKLIH01. The sequence goes on along the minus strand of JAKJEE010000006.1, from coordinate 26,891 downwards.
GTGGTGAATAGCCAGATTTATAAGAAGATAAAATTGGTGATTCAATAATTTCACCGGAAGCATTATAAATTAAACCTTTAATACCTAACATTTGATTGGCTAAATCTCAAGAACCACGAGCTTTGGAATTAATACAAATACTAACTGGACTTTCAACAGTAAAATTAGCTTGGACAGCTTGGCTGATTTCTTTTTTAATATATTCCCAGAGTTCTAAAAGTTTTTGCTTTTTTTCTAAATCACTGAGTAAACCCTCGCCATATTGTTCATAAATTAATTGATTTTTGGTTAATCCTTTTTCAATAATTTGGAATTTTTCTTTAGGTTCGATTAGATCATACAGCCCTCAAGAAATACCTGAAAAGCCAGAATATTTAAAACCAATATCTTTAATACTGTCTAAAACATTGGCAGAAATTTCAAAACCATAATCATAAATGAGTTTATTAACAATTTTTTTCATTTCGGAATCATTAATGTTCTGATTTTGATATGGAAAATCGGCTGGCAAAATATCATTAAAAATAATTCTGCCAACGGTAGTTTCGGCTGGTTGATTGTTTTTTAAAAATTTAACAAAAATTTTGGCTTGCAAATCAATTTTTTTATTTTCAAAAGCCAATAAGGCCTCGGTGCTATTAGAAAACTTTTTGTTTTCGCCTAATTTACCATCAAACTGAACAGTTAATCAATAACAACCTAAAATAATATCTTTAGTTGGTCGCATCGAAATTTCACCATTAGTTGGAATTAATAGGTTTTTGGTAGCGCTCATACGATCACCACATTCTTGTTGAGCTTCTTTGGATAGAGGTAAATGAACCGACATTTGATCGCCATCAAAATCAGCGTTGAATGGTGTGCAAACTAATGGATGAATTTTAATAGCTAAACCTTCGGTTAGCACCGGTTGAAAAGCTTGAATACTTAAACGATGAAGAGTGGGAGCACGGTTAAGTAAAACATATTTGTTTTGAATTACTTCATCGAGGATAGCTCAAACTTCATCAGTTTTGTCATCAATTAAACGATTGGCGGTAGCAGTGCTATAAGCAATTTCTTTAGCCAATAATTGATGAATAATAAAGGGTCTAAATAATTCGAGAGCAATATTTTTGGGTAAACCACATTCGCTCATTTTTAATTGTGGGCCAACCACAATAACAGATCTACCTGAATAATCAACTCTTTTGCCTAATAAGTTTTGTCGAAAACGACCTTGTTTACCTTTGAGAACATCAGCTAAAGAACGATAAGGTCGTTTTTGAGATTTTTGAATAGCTTTAGTTTTGCGAAGATTACTATCAAACAAAGAATCAACTGCTTCTTGCAACATTCTTTTTTCGTTTTTAACGATAACTAAAGGAGCGCCACTATCAATCAATTTTTTTAAACGATTGTTGCGAGTAATAATTCTTCTATAAAGATCGTTTAGATCTGATGAAGCATAACGGCCACCATCTAACGGTACCATTGGGCGTAAATCGGGCGGAAGAATTGGTAAATTTCTAATAAAAATCCATTCGGGTTTAACGCCAGATTTGATAAAAGCTTTGATAATTTTTAAACGTTTTAAATTTCTAGGTAATTGAGAAGTGTTACCCTTCTTATTTTTTTCTTCGATTTCTTTTTGTTCTTTCTTTAAATCAATTCTTTCTAAGAAATTCAAAATTGGTTCAGAGCCAGTATCGGCTTCGAATACATCACTATATTTTTTAATTAATGAAAAATAATCTTTTTCATTTAAAATTTGTCTAACTCTTAATAGTTTAAGCTCAAGGAGTGATTGTTTATAGTTTTGAACAATTTCTGATTTTTCTTCAATGGTAGCATTTTTTAGTTTAGCTTTATAGGCCAATTCAATCTGACGTTGAAATTCGTCTTTCTTTGCTTGATCGATACTAGTAATAACAAAAGCATTATAATAAATAATTTGTTCAAGACCTGAGCTTGGCATATCCAACAATAATTCTAAAACATAAGGAGGAGTTTTTAAATATCAAATATGACAAATAGGAATACAAAGACTAATATGCCCCATTCAAGTTCGACGAACATCAGAACGAGTGATGGTTACACCACAACGATCGCACACAATATCCTTATAACGAATGCCTCGATATTTACCGCAAGAACATTTATAATCTTTAACTGGTCCAAAAATTGATTCACAAAATAGACCACCCTTTTCTGGTTTCTGAGTTCGATAATTGATTGTTTCGGGTTCGAGCACTTCTCCTCGCGATCAGTTGAGAATGTCGTCAGGCGAAGCCAGTTTGATTTGAACATAATCAATATCGTTTGATGTATTATGCAAATTATCACGTAAAAATTCTGGCATGATTTTTATTTTAGTACCCTTTTAAGGGCGATAATTTATTAATAAAGATACTACGGCTGAGTTTCAGTTTCTTCATACTTAATCATTTTGGTTTCGATGTTAAGACAAAGCGATTTTAATTCGTTAACAATTACATTAAAGGCAGCCGGAATAGTAGGATTTTTGATATCTTCACCTTTAATAATTGAGCTGTAAGCTTCTCGGCGACTGATAATATCGTCAGATTTAATGGTAAGCATTTCTTGTAACGCTTTAGCCGCACCATAGGCCTCGAGAGCCCATACTTCCATTTCGCCAAATCTTTGGCCACCAAAATGAGCACGACCTTTCAAAGGTTGTTGAGTTACTAAAGCATAAGGACCAACTGAACGAGCGTGAATTTTATCTTTTACCATATGAACCAATTTCATTACATAAAGTTTTCCAACCACAACCTTTTGAGTAAATTTTTCGCCAGTTCGGCCATCAAATAAATTAAATTTACCTTCCGATGGCAAATTGGCTTTTATAAATTCATCAACAATTTCTTTTTCGCTGGCATTATCAAATGAAGGCACAACGGCTTGATAGTTTAATTTTTCCGCGGCTAAACCTAAAGAAGCTTCAAAAATTTGACCTAAATTCATACGATTAGGTAATGATAAGGCATTGATAATAATATCCACGGGTGTTCCGTCAGCAAGAAAAGGCATATCTTCTTCAGGGGCGATATAACTGATAATACCTTTGTTACCATGACGACCAGCTAATTTATCGCCAACCGTGATTTTTCTAAGTTCGGCGACTTCCACAAAAACTTTTTTAATTACACCCACTCCCAATTGGTCACCATTTTTGCGAGAAAGAATGCGGTTACGAATAATTCGGCCTTCACGACCGTGAGGTAAAGATAAAGATGTGTTTTTAACATCTTTGGCTTCTTCACCAAAAATAGCTTGCATTAATCTTTCTTCGGGTGTTAATTCAATCTCACCTTTAGGTGAAACTTTACCAACTAAAATATCGCCACTTTTAACTTCGGCACCAATACGAATAATACCTTCTTCGTCTAAATCTTTTAATAATTTTTCTGAGACATTAGGAATATCATTGGTGGTTTGTTCGGGGCCAAGCTTTGTTTCTCGTTGCTCAGATTCAAATTCTTCAATGTAGATAGACGTAAAAATGTCTTGCTTTAATAATTTTTCCGAAATAATAATCGCATCTTCAAAAGTATAACCATACCAAGGCATATAAGCCACGGTTAAATTTGAACCCAAAGCTAATTGACCATTGAGAGATGAAGAATTATCACATAATGGTTGATCCTTTTTTATTTTTTGACCTTTGACAACAATGGGTGTTTGTTTTAAATAAGTATTTTGATTGGTACGAGTAAACGAGTAGAGATTATATTCATGCTTCTTGCCTTCTTTGTCGGCAATCACAATATGACGATTATCAACTTCGACAACTGTCCCTTCAGTTTTTGATAAAATTAATTGACCGGAATCCCTGACGACTTGTTCTTCTAATCCAGTGACTACTAATGGTGCTTCTCGTTTTACACAAGGCACAGCTTGACGTTGCATAACGGAACCCATTAATGAGCGATGTGTTTCATCACGTTCGATAAATGGAATTAAAGCACTCGCTGGTGATAAGATTTGATAAGAACTAACATCAATAAAATCCAATTCTTTAGGAGATATTTTTAAAGTGTTGGTATTAATTCTGGCATCTACTAATTCATCAGTAATTTTACCGCTTTGGTCATAATTAACGCAGGCATGAGTAATTTTATATTTTTCTTCGTCTAATGCATTTAATCAAACTAATTCTTCTTTGATAATTTTACCGTTTTTAATACGAAAATAAGGCGTTTCAACAAAACCAAGTTCGTTAACACGAGCGTAGCAACTTAATTCATTGACTAAACCAACGTTTGATCCTTCAGGAGTATTGATAGGACAAATACGACCATAGTGCGAAGAGTTAATATCACGAATTTCAACGCCACTTTTAGCTTTAAGCTTAATTCCACCAGGACCAGTACCAGTTAAACGACGTTTATGCTCAAGCTCGGCTAAAACATTGGTTTGATCCATAAACTGTGATAATGGTGAAGTATTTAAAAACTCTTGATTGATGGCAGTAGTAATAATACGAGGATTGATTAATTGAGCGGGGGTTAAAGTGGTAGGGTCAAGTGAAGTCATACGATCTTGAATAATACGTCGCAAACGTGTTAAAGCAATATAAAATTTATTTTGTAATAGTTCGCCCGTTGAACGAATACGACGATTACCTAAATGGTCAATATTGTCACCTTCAGCGTTAACATCATTGTTCATACGAATTAATTCGCGAAGCGCTAAAATTATATCTTCTTTTTGAAGAATACGATTTTCTTTAAGATTGATATCTAAATTTTGATGGAGACGTTGGTTCATTTTAAAACGGCCAACTTTGTCTAAGTCGTAACGTTCAAATTTTTTGAATAAATTCATAAAATAGGCGGTAGCGTTATCAATTGCTACTGGTTCGCCGGGCTTCATTTTACGATAAATTTCCATTAAGGCCTCATTTTGGTCAGCCGTATAATCCTTTTTAAGAGTTTCGTCGATAAAACTTAATGGCCCATTGTCAACATCGGCAAATAATTTTTTAATTTCAGTATTACTCTCCACTCCAAAAGCTTTCAAAATAATAGTGGCCATAACTTTTTTCTTGCGATCAATTTTAGCAGATATATAACCATCATTTTCGGTGTTAAACTCTAACCAAGCACCACGATGGGGAGTAATAGCCGCTTTGACTCTATTTTCACCAGCATTATTTTTGCCAATGGTAAAAATAGTGCCAGGTGATTTAATAAGTTGCGAAACAATGGCTCTTTCATTACCATTTACAATAAAAGTACCGGTTTCGGTTAAAATTGGAATATCACCAAAATAAACTTCCTGCTCTTTTTTCTCGCCAGTGCGTTTATTCACCAATCTTAAAGTAACTCGCAAGGCGGCATTATAATTTAAATCTTTTTCTCTAGCACGTTCAGCAGAAAATTTTGGTTCTTCTAAATAATAATTAATAAATTCTAAACTGAGCTCCTTGTCGCTATAGTCAGCAATAGGAAATACGTCATTAAACGAATCCTTAATACCCTTTTTAATAAAATTATCATAACTTTGGCGTTGAAATTCCAATAGTGAATCTGGTGGAATAGTTAAGTGATGTTTTCCAAAATAACGCTTGGCTAATGACTTGGTTTGATATGAATCCATGACAAAAGTTTAATTTTATTAAAATAGATATTGCTTTTGTTCCTAATAACGCTCTCAGCTAATTTTTATAGCTTTAAATATATCGCAAAAAACACCTTTTGGACAAAAAGGTTCACAGGTTTATTATGCATTTATAACCCTTAGATAAATAATAATTTTGCAAAATTTAAATATTTTTTATTGACTTGATAACCTTCAAAATGATAGAAACAATTCGTTGGGTAGTTTGACTGACTAATTCATTATTTTGATAGATTATTTCAAGGTTTTTGATATCAGAAACTTTGACTTGATTTGTATTAAGTATATCACATTTTAAGAAATTGTCAATAGTATAAAGCACCCCAGAGCTGTGAATGGGTATAATTTTGATTTTTGGAGTTTTATTTTTAATATAGGTAATTTTTAGATCCATAAGCTATAAAGTCATACCAACCATAATACTTAGCAACTGTTATTACTGAGATCACGTTGTTTAACTGCACTAAGTGTTTTTTACAATGCTGTTGAGCAACAATGGTTTTTTATTAATTAGTTTAAAGTAAACTTGATTGAAAAATAATAGTTGTCATTGTCACTAGACATGGATTCAAGTGGCGAAGTAATATTAGAAAAATTTTTAGTGTTTTCTAAATCGTCTTTAAAACGGCCAATAACAATTTGTGAAGGACTACTGCCCTGTAGAGTCACATTTTTTGATTCATTACTAACAAAAATATTTAAAATATTAATTTGATGCTTTTTAGCCAAACCATAAACAAAATCAATTTTATTTTCTCAATTAGTTTTTTTGTTGGCAATATTAAGAAAGCGAGCTACTGAACTATTAAAATTGTCACTTTGGGCTTCTAATTTATTTACTTTGGCATTTAATGTTTTTTGATCGTCACTGATTAATTGGTTTTGTTGGGTTAAAGAAATTTGTAATGGTTGAAAAAACATATTTAATAAACTGTAAAAAATTAAAATTAAAGCTGTAAAAACCGTAATACTGATTTTAGTTCACATTGATATATAGTTGATGATTTTATTTTGAATATAATCTTTTTCAGTGCCAGTTGGCATTAAACTAACAATCGTATCTTGATGACGAGGAATTGTGCCACGAATGGCTGTGCCAACAACACTATATCACTCTTCAGTAATTTTAGTAATTTTATCATCTTTGAGTGGCACCAGTTCAAGGCCTAATGAGACGGTTAAGGAATTGATAATTTCATCTTTGATATTAGGAATAATTGAAAATAAGAAGAACTTTTTTAAACAAGTATTTTGACGAGCTTGACAAAAATTGATTACTTGCCCAACTTTTTTATTTAGAAATACAATAAAATCTTGATTAGATAAATTATTGTCAAGATCATATTTAGCAACCTCGCTTAAGGTGCTGAAATCATAAAATATTAAAACATCGTTTTGAGCTACTACTAAATCAATACCATCACGATCAATATTAATGATTAAATATTGATCGGAAATGTTTGACACATAAGTTTTTAAAAATCGTAATAATCCTAAGGCGGGTTTTTCAACGGCAATAATCTTAAAACTAGCTTTTTGAGCACAATAAATATATTTGTTAATATTTAACTTATCACCGACAACAGTAAAAATCGTTTCATTGTTAGTTTCGGGATTAAAATCAATATGTTCTCAATCAAGAAAAGCGTTTTCAAGAGGAATAGGAGAACGCAATCGCAAATTTAATTTAACAGCTTCCGTAAAACTTGATTTATCGGCTAATTTGGGAATTGATAAAATACTACTAAAAAAATTTTGAGATGGCAAAGATAAAATAATATAGGGTGAAACCCGACGTTTCGAATTAAGAATTTTTTTAATTTCAATAAGGGACTTGATTAAAGCTTCTTCGTTTTGAACATAACCATTGTTGATAGTGTTATTGGCTAATGGTAAAATCGCTGATGATTTAATATTTAAATTACCCTGGTTGGAAAAATAAAGAGATTTAATGACTCGATTATTAATTTCAATCGCACCGATTTCTTCGGTTGGGTCTAATAATTTCTTTATTTTTTCAATGTTAATTTTTGTTTTTATTTTCATATCATTATTGAGTTAAGTTATAAGTGATTAATGGCTCGCTATTGTCTTTAAGGTTGGGTCAATTCATATTTTTACAACTCTCTTTTGAATAAGTATCAATTAAACCCTCAGTTTGAATATCACTATCATTAGCACTATAAAACAGACCAGCAGTGCAACAAGTTTTGTTACTATAAAAATTTAAATATTGGTTATGCGCCGTGATGCGTTTAATTACTAAATTGTTATATTCAACTGGTAAATCAATATTATTACAATTACTAAGTGTATCAGCTGAACCAATACTTACGGTGGTTAAAACATTAGCAGCGGCGTTTTCGTCAGTATCATAAATTTCTAAACTACCACCGGCCGTATCTCGTGTTCTCATAAGCAAAATATACTGCATTAATGTGGCGCTGTCAATAGCATTGTTATGGCGATCTTTTGAAATATTATTATTTAATGTTTCTCATCGTCAAGAATTGTAGGTAAAGATTGAGGTCATAGTTAACAAACTTAAAAATCCTAACAACAAAACAATGGTTATGGTAGCTAGAGCTTTTTTAGGTTGATGGCGTAATTTATAAAACATAAAAATATTTATTTAATCGTAATGGCTTTTTTAGCAATGCTTACGTTACCGAATTCGTCGATAACTCGTAAATCATAAACACCAGTGGAGGCACCACGCAAATCAAAAACACAATTGGTCAACAAATCTTGAGATACAAAAGTGCAATTGGTTTTAGCGGTGATTGGTAATGATCCAGTTTTAACCAATTCAATTTGAGATTTATCTAAAAAGTAATTGCCAGCAATACTGGTAATAGTAAAATCAGTGCCAACTGTGCCTTGGGTATTAGAAATAGCTCCTAAGGTTGACTCGCGATAAGTATTGTATTCATAATTGTCAACCACCGGCACACTCTTATCATCAACAATAGCATCAAATTTATATTGAATAATTCCTTCGATATTACGATTGTCTTGAACTTTATAATTGGTGGTAGCGCAAACACTACTTTGGTCGGTAGCACCAGTCGCACAATTAAAACTGATCCAACCAAAATTTTCTGATCAAGCATAGCCGTCTCATTCTCCAGTAGCAGGATCAATCGTTACCTTATAATTTGATGTAGCACAAATATTGTCACTATTGGCACCGCCAGTTAAACAATTAAAACTTATTCAGCCAGCATTTTCGCCTCAGGCATACCCTTCTAACTCATCGGTATTTTTATTAAGGGTTACTTGATAATTGGATTTACTACACGAATTAGTAGTGCTACAACTAAAGGAAACTTGATCTTTGCCGCTAAGAATAATGGCGTTACCGCTCAAATGATTAGTATCAGTATTTAAAACTACGTTACGTAGATCTCATCAACCACTATTGTCATTTCAAGCATAGTGATAATACGAATGCATAGAAAAATAATTTTTGCTAATTGGGGGCATAGGATTAGATATAATTGACCCGATTGGCATAGCAATGGGAATAGCATAAATATTGGTTGGATTATAAATATCATACAAATAAAATATATTATTGCTATGGGGTCAGTTTGTAGCTAAAGTTGAACGTATGTCTTTACAAGTGCAGTTTTCGGAATATTCGGGATTGGGAACTCAATTTTTATGACACTCGGCACATCCGCCAACATCATTGCAAGCTATTTCAGTACAATCACAAACAAGACATTCTTCTGTACTATCAATGGCACAATTGGTTTGAAATCATTGAAATGAACAATATTGAATATTGCCGGGTATTTGTTTGACTGGAGGATCAATTGGAAAAATTTTTCCAGGATTTTGAGGTATGATTATTTTTTTAGGAAAATCTAAGTCTAATTCAATAGGGCTCAAATTATAACGGATAATGGTATCATTTTGGTTAGTTCACAATTTATTAAGATTGAGAATATCACCAAAAACATTAAACAAAACAAAAGTCAAAACTCCAAAAAGAGCAATGTAGATAGTGAGTTCAACTACGGTAAATGACTTTGATGATTGTTTAAAATTAAACATATTATTTTTTTTATAAATTTATTAAATTAATTTTATTTAATAATTGTATATGGATATTGACCAAAATTTAGTCGAATTGAATTCACGGTGGCCATATCGGCACTAGCAATTTTAACTTTGAATCTAAAAAAATGACAATTATAGAGTGTTTGATTATCAGTTTCTCAACAACTGGAAGTAGAAATTAAGCTATTCGGAGCACTTGAATAATAATAATCACTGGAACAACGTTTGGCGTTGGTTGGTGTGGGGCCTAAATAGATTCAGCTTGATTCTGGTAGCTCAACATTTTCGTCATTAACCATATCATCAACACAAGCTAATTGAAATTGCACGGGGCCATCGCTACCAATCCAACCCAACGATATTAATCCAACTTTTTTAGGAAAATTAAATGTTGGTGATATAAAGTAAGCTTCATTTGACGCATTGGTTTTTTCAAAATAACCATCGGCCGTGCACACATCACAAGTTCAATTATCCATACCGGGTGTGCCACTACAAGTGGTGCAACCATTACTATAATGGTAAGAAATATTTGAAGATGCGCAAGTTTCAGCACCAATGATTTCGCGTCCACAAGCTGGATCGCCACAAGCGGAATTATATTTGATTGAGCTGTTGCTTGAATAACCTTCAGTGCCAAAAACATAACGACCACAACTGGGGCTAAAATAACTACTAAAACCAGCTCCTCAAACATTAGTGCCAGCATCATATTGATAAAAAGAATTAACAATAGGAATTACTTGTTCATTTTTTAATTGTTGATAATTATAACCGTTACCATAATTAGTAATGTGAATACTTTTGATTAAAAATGGCTCAAAATTATTGCCATCGATAGCTCTTGTACACTCAGCGGAATTAATGGGATTGCAATTTAGACATTCACTACCAATAGTTTCATTGTCAGCAACCCTACAAACTGGTTTAAAATATTGAAAATACGTATAGCTATTATCAAAGCCATTATTATTATTGATTTCCGCTATTGATAAAGCGCGATTATAAATTTTTATGTTATCAATATAGCCATCAAAATATTCGTTACTGCTACCAGAGTAAGCAATATAAATATCACTATGGTTAATATCGCTATTAATACTACCCGTATGTTCTCAAGAACTTTTTAAAACACCGTCAATGTATAATTTGATATTAGTGCCATCAAAGGTGGTATCAATTTTATATCATTTATCAACGTCCAAATTAGCATCATAGGTTTCAGTATAGCGAGTACCCGAAATTTTAAACGCCACCCGGACATCATTGTCATACAGCCCCAAAGCATAATTGCCGTTAGCGTCCTTACCAATTAAACCCTGATAGCCAGAATTAATTTTAGTTAATTTAATATTAGCACTTAGAGTGGCAAAAATTGGATTATGTAGTTTTGGATAGTTGTTACTGCTATCCATTAGTATGCCTTTGCTACTAAAATCACGGTTAAACAATACACACGATCCACTAATACAATTAGTAGCATTATTAATCGCTGATGCTTTTTCAACCAAAATGGGGATATTATCAACTGTGCTAAAAGTGGTAAAGCGTGGATTTATGCCAACTTCAGTAGCGACATTATAAGTAGCAACATTTAAAGCATCGTCTAAATGTCAATTAGCGAGTAACCCAACTATTTTATGATAACCACGATAATGATTAAGAATTTCATTGTCATCTAAAGCTCGACCATAAATTTTGACTTCATCAAGATAACCAGTAAAAGCTTTGAGATCATCGTTTTTAAAATAACCAAATTTTAAATTATCGGTTGTGCCCATACTACCAGTTAAACCAGTTATTTCATTTTCTAATACACCATTAACATATAATTTAACTGTCGTGCCGTCATAAGTGGCGGCTAAATGGTATCAGTTCAAAGGAATTAAATCAGATACGCCCATTAAATTAATAGTTTCGCCACCAATTTTTCAATTAATAACTGCTTTAAGATTTAGAGTTCCGAAATAATTATCTTCCCCTCTAGACATAAAAGCATTAGCATTTTGAGGAGTGAAACTGTTAACTCAGGCCTCTCAAGTAGTTTTATTCTTGGCTTTGATATTGAGATCACTAATACTAGGAAAAGAAATTGTTCCAGCAGTATTAGCTGGATTTTGAAATAAAATACAATTATTAGAAACACATTCTCCTTTTGGTGAATCCATTATTATTGGGTTTGCACAACTTTCGCCAGTGCATGATATTATACCACGTCTCGCGTTATCGCCTTTATCATCAACCACAAATGTGCTACTACTAGGGATAGCATCAAGTGATCAATAATAAATATAGTCATCATTAAGAAAATAAATTTTTTCTTGGTTAAGAAAGGCCGAAGTGTTATCGGCAGAAACATAATTTAAATAGGTATAACTCAAATGACTGCCTTGGTAACCAAAATAATTATTGGTGGCATAATTATCAATAATTTTGTGGTCAGCTAAAAAATAAGCGACATTGCGATCATTTATTTCTTTCTGTTTAGTATTAATTTCATAAGCATAGGCCTTTTGTTTATAGTTTGAAAATTGATTAGTAATAAAAGACACATTAACTATAAAAATTGATAAAAAGAAAACTGTTAAAGCAATACCGATGATTAATTCAATTAACGCTTGAGAATGTTTTTTATTAGTCAAAGCCAAAATCATGGATAAAATGGTTTATTGTTGATTATAATTAGTATAACGTTTTTTAAAATAAAATACAAATATTATTTACTCACATAAACAGGCCTCACCGGTTTGAGCATCAACGGGCGTAAAATTAGAACAAGACTCAACCACCTCTCCCTCAAAATCGCAGCCACTAGAATAAACGACATTATTAATACAAAGAATTACCATGGGACAAATTTTTAAATTCTCTAACTCTTTTTGTACATAAGCTTCCGGATTACATCCATATTGAGTTCGGCTGGTGTTAATAAAAACCTTTTTAAAAGTATCGGCAAATTTTGATTTTACGTCAATTTCAAAAATTTCGCTACAAATTAAGCCATCCTCATCACATAGATATTCTAATCCGCCAGCATTGGCATTAGGATCAATGGCTAATTTATAATTAACATCAGCACAAAATCTTAATTCCAGGGTCTCACCCAAGTCCAAATTAGAAAAATATACATTGTTGGGCAATTGAAAAGTTTCGATGGTTTCTTTGCCGATTAGAGAGTTTTTAAAAGAATAATAATATGATTGATTATTGACATCGCGAGTAAAACCAATACCATAATAGGTTTGATTTTCGGGCGACATACCAGGAATACCAAAAACTTTATTTTGATTTTTAACTTTTTTGAAAAACTGAACAATATCAGTGCTAACAGTAGCTACAGCTGTTTTGGCTATATTGTTAAGTAGAAAATCAATACTAAAAAACGATATTGCTACTAATAAAGCAATGGAAATAACAACCTCTATTAACGTAAAAGCAGTTTTCGGCGTAAAGCTTTTCATAATATTTAATTTTTAAAACAATTATTAATTAAAATTATAAACTACCTATCATTTGATACATTGGCAAAATTACCGAAATGGCAATACCACCAATAGCCACGCCCATAATAATAAGCATAGCTGGTTCGATTAAAGCCACTAAAGATTTTAAGCTCGTTTCAATTTCTTTTTCATAAAAATCTGACATCGTTGCTAAAATTTCTTCAATATGACCAGCTTTTTCGCCAATGGCTAATAAATTACTTAAATATTTTGGAAAAGATTTTTCTTGACGAAAAGCTTCGCCAACGGTTAAACCTTGAGTTAAATAAGTAGCAACGTTAGATAAGGATATTCTAAAAACTTCTTCGCCAACTGATTCACTGGTAATTTTTAAACTCTCAACTAATGGCATACCGGCTTTGATTAAACTAGACAAAGTTGAAGTTAATCGTTGCAAAGCCATCTTGTTTAAAAAATTACGAATCGGTGGGAAAAAACGAATAAATTTGTTTAATTGTTTTTTACCAATCTCAGTTTTAGAAAGATAAAAATAACCGATGATTGGTATACCAAACAACATAGTCAACACTGGCACCATATGAACATTAAAATAAGTGCTCATATTAAAAAGCAATTTAGTAAAAGCTGGTAATTTTAAGCCGGCCTGCATAAAGGACGCTCCCATTTTTGGTAATAGAAAAATCATTAAAAAAATTATCAACACTATCATCATCACTAATAATAGTGCTGGATAAGTAAGAGCAGCAACAATTTTTCCTCTTAACTCTTTATCTTTTTCGAGGGTAATAGAAATTTTTTCTAAAGTTGTTTGTAGCGTACCAGATTTTTCGCCAGCTTTTATTAAATTAATGGTGACGTATGAAAATGTTTTTTTGTTCTGCTCAAAAGTTATATAAAAAGGACTACCTTTTTCGAGATTGGAACGAGATTGAAGCAAAAAGGTTTTAACTGGGCCTTTTTCATAATCTTGCATTAAAACATCTACGGCTTTTAAAATATCAGTACCAACTTTTAACATTAACCCTAAATATTTAAATAAAAAAACTTGCTCCATCAAAGTAATTTTGCGTTGAAAAATATTTCATTTACTGCCCCGTGATTTTAAATTAATCGGGACAACTTTAATTGGCTTAAGTCGTTGGTTATTTAAAAATTTTAAAACATCTTCAAGAGTTGACATATCGATGTCACCTTCAACGTAAACATTTCTTGAATCAAACGCAGTGTAATGAAATAGCATAATGGGTAAATAAAAAATTAAAAATTTTAGTCAAATGTCAAAAGTCAAATGTCAAAAATAAAAATCAAAGGTTAAAAATTATTTCTTTTTGAGGGTTATAATACTCTTACCAATTATATTTGCGATTTCAACGGTTTCGTTAATTATCGGATCTAAAACGGCATCATCAACAATTTTGCTTTCTTTAACAATGTAAAGCCAATATTTGCTTTCATTGGCGCTTTTAAGAGCAATCTCGTAAAATTTAATATATTCTTTTCTGGAACTTGATGATTTTGCCTCGATAAGATTAGCGCCAATTGAGCTGATAGATCTAAATAATTGATCACTTAAGCTTTGATACATTTTTTTATTTGGAAATAGTTCGGTCAAATTTAGGATAGCAATAGTTAGTTGATAACATCTGTTTCTAAATTTATTAATAGCTTGATTCATTTTTGATTTTTGATATTAAGATTTGACTTTTGACATTTGACTTTTGACTGGTAAACTTTATTCTTTAATAACTCTAAATACTTCTTCAATCGAGGTTTGGCCAGTTTGAGCCTTGCGTACACCATCTTCAAATAATGAAACCATATTATATTTACCGGCAATTTCACGTAAACCATCGAGTGAAAATTCAGGGGACTGAATAAAAATACGCATATCTTCGGTCACATTAAATATTTCGTAAATAGCAACTCTGCCTTTATAGCCCGTGTAATTGCAAATTTTACAACCTTTGCCACGATATAACTCTGCTGGAACACTATAATTTTTCTTTTTTAAGCTTGAATTTTTAAATTGTCGTTCAATAGCTGATTTTGTTTCGTTTGGTAATTTATAGCTTTCAATACAATTACGACATATTTTTCTAACTAAACGTTGGGCAATTACAGCATTAATTGTGGCCGATACTAAAAATGGTTGAACACCTAAATCAAATAAGCGCGGAATGGCCGTAGTGGCATCATTAGTATGTAAAGTCGAAAGGACTAAGTGGCCAGTCAAGGCGGCATTAGTGGCAATAGCAGCTGTTTCTGAATCACGAATTTCACCAACCATAATAATGTTTGGATCTTGACGCAAGATCGAGCGTAAACCATTGGCAAAATCCAATCCTGACTTGGTGTTAACTTGAACCTGATTAATATAGCGAAGCTCATATTCAATAGGATCTTCAACGGTAACAATATTAACTTCTGGTCTATTTAATTTACTTAAAACCGAATAAAGGGTTGTGGTTTTACCAGAACCAGTTGGACCAGTGACTAAAATCATACCGTAACTACGTTTAACGTTGGCATCCATAACTTCAATCGTATCTTTTTCCATACCCAATTCTTCAAAACTCATAGGTTTTATTGACCCAAGTAAAAGACGCATATTAATTTTTTCACCATAAAAGGTTGGCAGTATAGAAACACGGACATCAAAGGCATCATCACCTTTTTGATATTTAAAACGTCCATCTTGAGCTCGATAATGTTCATCAATTTGAAGACCGGCTAAAATTTTAACTCGAGCCACAATGGCGTTGTGAATTTCTTGAGGTAACCTAACTATTTCCCGTAAAATACCATCAACTCGAAAACGAATTAAAATGGCATCGGACAACCTTTCAATATGAATATCAGAAGCTGATAATGAATAGGCATAAATAACAATGGTATCAAACAAAGATACAATTGGCATTTCCGAGGCAGCATCGGTTAAATTCATACCTTCAATAATTGAAACTTTTCGTAAATTGTCTTCAATAATATTGGCAAAATTTTCAGTTAATTGTTTACGGTAAAGTGCAAAAGCGCTTTTTAAATCATCATCAGTTGTTAAAAATACTTTCGCTGACAAATTGGTATAGCGCTGAATAAAATTAATTGATTCAAGATCAGTTGGATCAGTAACTGCCAAATAGATATAATCATCTTTTTTATCAAAAATAATCGCATTGCGAGCTCGAGCAATATCTTCAGGGATTAAATTTAAAAATTCAGAATTAATTTCTTTACCCGAAATTTTGACCCGCGGAGTGTTAAAAAATTTTGAAAGTAGATCAATCAAATAATCCTGAGTAATAACACCCTGAGAAATTAAAAGATCGCTCACACTTTGGCCAGTACGTTTTGATAATTCCAAAGCTTTATTAAATTGTTCTTCGGTAACTAAATTAGTTTGAAGTAACAATGGTTTTAAAATTTGTAAAGCAATTTTCATTTTACGAGTTTAGAAAAGATAAAATTGAGTTAATAATTGATCAATAAATGGTAAGTTTAATAGTCAGATTTTTAATCACGGGAATACATTGGTAAATAATACAAAATAAATGGCAGTGGCAACGAACATAGCTGGAATTCAAATATTAATGAACGCCATACGTTCTAATGTGATTTTTTGTTGTTTAAAAATCAAATTCTTTCTAATGAAATTTATGATTTGTAAAACTAACAAACAGATAAGACAAGCAATAATAAAGAATATTAACATTGGTCAGGGATTTAAGATAATGCCCAGCGCAATTAAATATGGTTCTTCATCATAAAAAAATCGATTGTCAAATTTTTTGTTAGCAAAAATTAAAATTTTAAAAAACAAAAAAGCAAAGATTCAAGTCACAAGCGTAACTAACCAATAAGTGTTAAAAGAAAATTTTAGAACATAATCAAATTTCAATAAATGTTGAGTGGCTGGGTTGGTCGTTCATAAATAATAGTTAAGTATCGTCGAGTAAACGGAGCGTAAGATATTACTAATGACATTTATTAAAATAGCCAGTTTTATATACTTTGGACTAGGAATGGCTTTAGTTTTACACCATATTACAACCAACCCTGTTAGGGTTAAGAAACCAATAACAGGGTTGGCAAAATAATAAACAATATTGTTTAGTGTCCCCAATAAATTTGCCGACATTATTGAACGCTAATTTAGTGGTTAGTATAAAAATTGGTAGTTGTAGCTGGTAGCAAACCTATGATTTGTGTGCCCATTTCATAAACTTCAGCTAAGTCACCACCATCAGCACTTTCCAATGATTTGTAGTTAGTAGATTCCATATTAGCATCGAGTTCAAAAGCTAAACTAGTATGACAACCAAATGTATACATGGTGGATGGCGTAGCTGTAATGCCACTATTGGATGGATCAATTGGTAATTGACCAATTGGAGATGTGCCAGCCCCGCCAGTCGTGAAATTGACTTTCAATCAGCCAGCACCAGCAACGGTTCTGTTTGTTGAAGCTACTCAGGCCCCTCAACCAGTAGGTAGAGTTGTATTGGCAGAAGTGGCAAAAATAGTACTAGTACCACTACCATTACTGCATAGAGTATTGCCAGAACCATCAAGAACTGGAGTGGTAACATCAGCTAAATAATAAGATAAAGCCGATGAAAGAACTCTTAAATCAGACATTCTCTGACTATCGCGAGCTCGTCTAAATAATTCTGCTGGATTTAAGGCAAAAATTACGACCGCAGCTAAAATGGCTAAGATAGCGATAACAATCATAAGTTCCACCAATGTAAAACCTTTTTTATTCTTCATATATATATGATTTAAATTTATTAAAATATAAATAAAAATTGTCGACTATTTTTATTTCATTTACGTATATAGTTTAAATAATTTATCAAAAAAAGTCAATAGCAAAAGCGACAATTGGCAAATATTAATTAATAAATAAAAATAATCATAATTTAAAAAACCATTTTTTATTGTCTTCTTAATAAAAAATAGTGAATAAAACTAATATGAAACCAATCACCGCGTCAACCAAATGTTGACGCGGTGGTAAACCAAGCTTAAAACTATATAAAATCATTTAATTAATTTTTGTGTTTTTTAAAACACCTAATTTTTAAAAGAAGAGAGTCGAAGTGAAAGTTATAATTCAGATTTTAATTTTTTAAATAATTCTTCGGCTTGTTTAGAAAGTTTTTGAGGAGTGATAATATTAACGGTAATCAATAAATCACCAGTAGTATTTTGATTTAAGCGTTTAAAACCTTTCCCTTTTAGTTTTAAAGTCGTATTAGTCATAATTCCGTTGGGAATATCAACCACGAGGATTTTGTCATCAATATATCTTATTTCTTTTTTGATGCCTAAAGCCGCTTCCGCAAAATTGATATTAATTTGAGTGCATAAATTGTCACCTTCCCGTCAATAATTTTTATCGGTCTTGACGTGAATATGCACATATAAATTGCCTGATTTATATTTTTTATTTTTAATATTACCTTTGCCAGCGATTTCTAAAATGTCGCCATCACGAATCCCCATGGGGATATTAATTGTTTCAATTTTGGTTTCGCTAATAAAACCTTGCGAACCACAATGATTACATTTTTTATCGGCAATCTGTCCGCGGCCAGCGCAATCATTGCAAACTGCTTGTTCGTTAATAGTGCCAAATAAAGGAATGTGTCGTTTCTTGATAACATAACCTTGACCATTACAATTTTTACAAGTCTTTAATTTGGCATCAGCCGGATAGCCATTACCGTTGCAATGGTCACATAAAACTGTTCGTTGATATTTTATATCTTTTTTAACTCCTAAAAATGATTCCTTAAAAGAGATTTCAATTTGAATTTCAATATTACTATTTTCGTTTTGAGATTTACGATTAGCTTTAGAAGAATAGGATTGATTAAAAAACGAACCAAAAATATCATTAAAATCATTAAATCCGCCAAAAGACGAGAAATCAGATACATTGCCAAAACCAGCATCTGTTCAATTAAAACCGCTGGCGGATCGATTATTAAAACTACTGCCACCAAATTTACGCATGGTGTCGTATTGCTGCTTGGTTGATTGATTAGATAAAGTTTGATAGGCCTCGTTTATTTCTTTAAAACGTTTTTCGTCACCGTTGGGTCTATCGGGGTGATATTTAAATGCCAAATTATGAAAGGCCTGTTTGATTTGATCAATGGAAGCATTTTCACTAACACCTAATATTTGATAATAATCTTTTGAGTAATCGGCCATATAATATGTTTAAAAAATCGTAACAATTTATAAAGTTAATATTTGCTGAATAGCTGGTTTTTCTGTGAATTTGAAGAAATGAATTGAAACCAAGAGCTTAATAATTAAATGGGTAAAATAATATACTAACATTCGAGACAAAAAATAAAACAAACTAATAAAACTCCAAAATATTCACAACAAAATACTAAAAATAATTAATTTGGTGGTTGACGATGATTTCTCTAAATAATTAACAATGATTTGGCTGAGTTTCAAATCATGATTATTGCTATCTTTAAACATTGCTTTGATACTGCTCGAAATAATTTTATCGCTCGCTAAGCCCAAAAATGAATACTGTTTTTCCAAATTATTGATAATAAGATTTTTGTTAATAAAATTATCAATGACTTCGTCTAAGGTGTGGTTTAAACTTGAATCCGGTTTTAATTTGTTTCAAGTATCAAAACCAGCTTTAGTCACACCGCTTAAAGTTCATTGCTCAACATGATTACCATTGATATTTAAAAAACCAAATAAAAAAATAATAATAGCCAAAATTAAATGAGAAATAAACTGGTGACTAAAACCACTACGGAAAATTGGTTTTCAATTAAATTTAAGATAAATACTATCGGCTTTATGATATTGACGAGCAATAAATAGTAAATAGCCGAATACAACGCCTGTCGACAAATAAAGATAAATATTGGTAAAAGAAATAATGTCAACAAATAATAATAATGAGCAAGCAATATAGCCGCCAAGTCACCACATTAACATTTTGTCTCTTAACTGAAATAACATTAAGGTTAATATGCCCATGTTAAAACAAAAGAAAAATATAAACAAAACTTGATCGCCGAAAGTAAATGTTTTTGAAAGGATAATATCTCTTAAAACAAAATGGAACATCAAAGAAAATAAACAAGCTGAGAATCCTAAAATATTTTCTTTCACAAAATTATGATGCACCACTTGACGATCAGTTTTTAAAGCATGGACATCGCCGCTAACGGCTGGCGATATATTTTTCTTTTTAAAAAGATTAAACATTTTTGTAATTTTAATATATTAACTATTAATATATCAAAATTAGAGATTATCGTCAATAAATTAATGACTTTTAAATTTTTATTTTTCTTCAAAGTTGGCATCTTGAACATTATCACCATTTTCAGATGCTGGTTCAGATTGTTGAGCGCCAGTTGGTTTAGTGGTTTCACTGGTTGATTGATTTTTGTAAATATACTGACCAATTTCCGAAATAGTATGTGACAAATCTTCGACGCCTTGTTTAAGCAAACCACTATTTTCATCGATAGTTACGTCGTTAATTTCTTTGGCTAAAATATCTTTGACAACTTTAATTTTATCATTGATTTTTGTTTTTAAATCTTCAGGAATTTTATCTTGGTTATCTTTGATGCTTGATTCAGATTGATACACCAAACTTTCGGCTTGATTGCGCAAATCAATAAATTCTTTGCGCTTTTTGTCCGATTCAGCAAATTGAGTAGCTTCATTTTTCATTTTTTCGATTTCTTCTTTAGATAGATCGGTAGTCGCTTCAATCCGAACTGATTGAGATTTGTTGGTGGCTTTATCAAGGGCTTTGATATTTAATATACCGTTTTTATCAATGTCAAAAGTTACTTCAATTTGAGGAATGCCACGAGGTGATGGCGGAATACCATCTAAAATGAATCGGGCTAATGTTTTGTTATCATTGGCCATTGGACGTTCACCCTGAAGCACGTGAATATCAACGGCGGGTTGATTATCCGAAGCAGTAGAAAATGTTTCGGTTTTCGAAGTAGGAATATAAGTATTTTTAGGAATCATGGGGGTAGCCACACCACCAAAAGTTTCGATTGATAAAGTTAAAGGAGTAACATCAAGCAGTAATAAATCTTTGACATCACCTTGTAATGAGCCAGCCACAATCGCAGCCCCCATAGCAACAACTTCATCAGGATTGATATCTTTTTTGGGTTCTTTTTTAAAATAATCTTTGATGCGTTGTTGAATGGCGGGAATACGAGTTGTGCCGCCAACTAAAATAATTTCCGAAATATCATTAACATTTAAACTAGCTTCTTTTAATGTCAGTTCCGTACGTTCAATTGATCGGTCAATTAAATCTTTAGTTAGTTCATCAAATTTGGAACGAGTAATTTTCATTACTAAATGCTTTGGACCACTTGAAGTTGAAGTGATAAATGGAAGATTAATCTCAGTTTCGGTTACATTAGACAATTCTTTCTTGGCTTTTTCAGCGCCATCTTTGATACGTTGCAATGCTAATTTATCATCATGTAAATCAATTCCTTCTTCTTTTTTATATTCAGTTAAAACATAATTAATTAATTTTTGATCGAAATCATCACCCCCCAGATGAGTATCCCCACCGGTAGCAATAACATTAATATTTTCACCAAAAGTATCACCACTGGCACTGACCACTTCAATAATTGAAACATCAAGCGTGCCGCCACCAAAATCATAAACCAAAACTTTTGATTGTTGATGTTTATTAAAACCATAAACCACGGCGGCAGCGGTTGGCTCATTTAAAATGCGAGAAACTTTAAGACCAGCAATCTCGCCAGCATTTTTGGTAGCTTGACGTTGCGAGTCATTAAAATAAGCGGGCACAGTAATAATTGCTTCCGAAACCGTTTCGCCCAATTTAGCTTCGGCATCAGCTTTGATTTTTTGCAATACCATAGCTGAAATTTCTTCGGGTTTTAATCATTTATCACCAAATTTAATTTCTACCCCACCGTTTGATGACTGGCGAGTTTCATAAGGTAAAGTTTTAATATCATCTTGGGTTTCTTGATCATCAAAACGACGACCGATAAAACGTTTAACGGAAAAAACGGTATTTTGTGGATTAGTAATAGCTTGACGTTTAGCCAATGTGCCGACTAATCTTTCATTATTTTTTGATAAAGCTACGACGGAAGGTATAGTGCGTTCACCTTCGCTACTCTCTAAAATTTGAGGTTGCCCGTTTTGAAAAACGGCGACTTCTGAAAAGGTTGTACCTAAATCGATGCCAATAACTTTTCCCATAATATTATGTTTATTATTTTATTAAATTGTATAATTTTTATTTAATTGATTATAACTTTAACTTTAGCAGGTCTTAAAATATTATCATTTCATTTATAGCCCTTTTGTATCTCCTCAATAATTAAATTATTGTTTTTACTTTCATCTTTAATAGTTTCGATGGCTTCGTGCCTACTTGGGTCAAATGTTTGGTTTAAGCTATCAAATGGTTGACAATTATGCTTGGCTAAAAAAGCAATTAATTGATTATGTATTAGTTTTGCACCTTGTAAAACTTCATTGTCGTTTGGCTTTACATTTTGCATTAATAAATCAAAATTATCTACAACCGAAAGAATTTCTAAAATCATATTTCTTTCACTAAAATCTAATATTTTTGAAATACGTTCATTTTCATCTCGCTGATAATTCAATAAATTAGCACGTTCGGTTTGCCAACCTTTTAGATATTCATCAGCTTGCTTTTTTAGTGTATCAATAATTGATGTATCTTCGAACGGTTGTTCTACTTCTTTTTGTTCTTTATTTTCTTCATCCATTATAGAGAATTTATCCCCTCTTTTAAGAACCATCCGGGTTCAGAAAATTGGAGTGTTTTGATTAAAATTTATTAGTTTAGCTATTCTGCGGTGTTCAATTATGTTATTGGTGCTCTGAAAAGATTATGACCCCTCTAAAAGAGGATTTTAAAATGTCTTGATTAATTGATAAAAAAGTTTAAAATGTTTTTCATAAGCTGTCACTTTGGGAGTGATAATAGCGATTAATAATTTATCTTTATTAGATTTAGTGCCAATAAAAGCCAAGTGCCGATTTTTAAAGACAGGATTATTTTGTCCAATATATACATTGATTTCTTTATCAAAAAGCATATCTTTTAAAACCGCTAATTTATCATCAATTGAATCAATAATATTGGCAATAGCATTTAAATCATCGATGGAGCTAATCACTTTGTTATTTAATAAATAACTAATGCCTTTTTTATATAATTTATTGTTCTGTCAATCAAACACGATACTTAGAGATTGAGTTTGTTGTGATAATTGATCGGCAAAATCATTATAATCTTTCGGAAAATTAAATTTGTCAGTGTAAACTAATATATTGTTAAGAAAATCGGTTACTAATATTTCTCAACCAATATCACTTAAGATCCGACCAGATGATGGATGTGGTTGTTCAAGATAAGCCATTTGACATAGTTCAAATAATTCATGACGAATGGTGGCGGGACTAAAATCTAAATTATATTTTTCTTTTATTTGAATTGAAGCTACTGGCTCAAAACTTTCAATTTGTTCTTTGGCCAAATAGTATAAAATTTGTTTTTGTCGCGGTGATAGTTTTGGTTTCATAATAATTGAATATTAGCAAATTAGCACTCTTTTGTCAAGAGTGCTAATTTACGCTGGATTGAATTTACATAATTTTTCCAATTTTGTAGCGAATTTCTTTTTGAGGCGTTGAAACGACAACTTCATCTCCCACCATATGATTTAATAATTTCATACCGAGTGGCGAATCTTGAGAAATCTTACCATTCAATGGATCAGATTCAGCCGAGCTAACTAATTCAATAATTTTTGATGAATGAGTGGAATTGTTCAATTGAACAATTTCAACTTTTGAGCCAAGACCAATAATATTTTTGTTGTGATTAACGTCAACAATGATAGCTTTTTTAATTCTGTCTTCGATGTCTTGAATGCGACTTTCCACAAAAGTTTGACGTTCTCTAGCCGTTGAATACTCGGCGTTCTCAGAAAGATCACCAAAAGATTTAGCTACTTTAATAGTTTCAATAACTTCGGTTCTTTCGTTTTTTAACTCAGCTAGTTCTTTTTTAAGTTCGGCTAAACCATTCTGAGTAATTTCATATTTATTGTTCATGAGATCATAACAATTAACAGGTTGATTAATGCTTGCGACATCTCAAATTATTTAAAATAATAATTTTTGAGAGAAAAAGAGGGACAAGCTATTTAAAATAGCTTGTTCATTAAATAAATGACTTTTATATAATAGGAAACTTTTATAAAATTGTCAAGTGTTTTTTCCTATTTTCTCAAGTTTTTTTATTATAGCATACTTTGTGTCATTTGTCAATATCTAAAGAGAGACAAAAAAAAAGACCTTGTGGTCTTTTTTTAGAACCCTGGGACTCCGTCAAAATGATTAGTTTCAAATTTCATGATATGAATTTAACACTTTAGATTAAAATCCTGGGTTAGCATCAAAACGATCGGTTTCTATTTGCTTCTTCATATTTATAATTTAATATTATATATATTGTAATATGTTTTTTGAAAAAAATCAAGCGAAACTTCATAAATTTTTTAATCAATAATATCAAACTGTTTTTTCAGGTTTATGACTTTGTCATACGACTCCGTAATTCTTTCAGGCGGTATATTCCCTTTTTTAACATTGTTAAATATTATTTCTACCATTTGATAGGCTGTGTTTTGGTTGTATTCTTTTGACATATTTTTAGTGGCAACAACTATATCGACGCCGGCATTAATAGCCAGCACAATTGACTCTTCAAAAGTATAGTTATTTTTGATGGCCAACATGTGCAGATCGTCAGACATAACCACCCCGTTAAAACCAATATCTTGGCGTAAAATATCTTGAATAAATTTGGCTGATAAGCTAGCCGGATATACTGGATCAATGTTTTTATTTATTAAGTGACCAACCATAACAACTTTAAGCAATCCTTTTTTGTTTAGTTCTTGGTACGGTAACAACTCTGATTTACTATATGTACTTGTGATGTCAGCGAGTTCTTCGTGAGTATCTTGAAAAGCACTACCATGGCCAGGAAAATGTTTAACAACCGTTATAATATTTTGTTTTAAATGATTCAAAATAAAATTATTGGCCTGATAAGTAACTTGGCTAGGTTTATTTGAAAATGCCCTTTCTAACCCGCCAATAGCGGGATTGTTGCTTACATCAATATCAAGCACCGGTGCTAAATTCATATTAAAACCCAATGCTTTTAATTCTTCCGCTAATTTAGCTGATTCTTCATTAGTAATTTGATTAGTTTTATTAGCGCCCATTTCATAAGCTGATTTTATTTCAATCAAATTATCGATACGGTTCACTTTGCCACCCTCAGCATCAACGGCTATAAAAAGTGGTGTTTGAGCATATTTTTGTAAATTATCTATTAACGTTTTGGTTTGATTGTAATTTACAATATTGCTTGTGCCATTACGATTGAAAAAAATAACACCACCAAGATTGATATCTTTAAGAGTTTTGATGATAGCTGATTCTTCGCTTACAATACTACCATTAAAACCCACCATGACCATTTGACCAATCATTGATTTTAATTCTTCGTCAGTTGGATCTTTTTTGATATTAATAATTTGCTGTATATCACTATGATTTTTATTTATTTGATTATTATCAAAAAATCAAATGACTGATGATGCACATAAAAATATAAATAAAAATATAATAAAATTTTTCATTGTAAAGGTTTTCTTAATTTTATCATATAATATAGAAAATAAAAAGAGAGAATAAAAAAAGGCGAGTTTTTGAACTCGCCTTGTGGTGATCAATAATCAATTGTTGATAAATAGAACGCGAAACATCTCTTTGTCAATCAGGTGCTTGCCTGAATAATTTATAGATTTGTTTTTTGCCGATAAATTTTGGATCATGCCGGCAACAATTGGCTCTACTATTAACCATACGGTAGAAAACAACGGATGAACATTGTCAAAAGTTTTGTTGGGGTATGTATATTTTATGTTGCCTATAAATTGGCGTTTCCAAATAAAATCGATATCCACCTCCTGACCTTCTGCCAAAAGATTCTTCGGGTGGTTTTTAAAAACATAGGCAATCAAAAATCTTTTTGTTTTTAAATTCGGCCTGGTACCGTGTGAGAGTATTCCAATATACCCTTCGATTTTGTGGTCGTTTTTAGAGCTGATCTCCATTGAAATTTCAACTGAAGTAACAATATTAGCAATAATACTCATAGATTCCCTCCTAAATAATTTTAATTTTCTATTGACATATTAACATATTGTTGTTCCAATTTTGATCAAGATGTTTTAAAATACACTCTTCCACAAATTTTTCTGTAATTTTTTCATTTATTTTAATTTATTATTTTTATATATTAAATTATTTTATATATGAATCCAATAATCTCATCAATAAACTTGCCAGTGATATATATTCTAAAGCGCGATATGGATCATCAAGAATAGTATTTTCGTGAGCTTTTCTATTTCTTATTCCCACTATACCTTTGAATAAATACATAATTCCTTGCTGTTCATCTTTTTCTTCTTTACTTTGTAAATCATTAAATTTAATTAACGGGTCTTGGCTTTCAAACCCAAATGCTCGATTCATAGCCTTATCACCGTCAAAAGCACCATTAGTTTTTAAGTTAACATAATCTTTCACTCT
>JAKJEE010000005.1 GCA_022705625.1 Patescibacteria group bacterium | reverse complement strand
TCCTTTGAAATCAATGCCTTTTTAGAATCAGATGAAAATATTACCAAATATGCTTTAAATGATGGTGGTGATAGTATGAATGCGATTGAATCAGGCACTAATCTATTTGATATGCCAACTACCTTTCCTCATAACTGAATTAAAGTTCCCGGTAATTCACTCTATGGAACCAGTGACTTCTGAGTTATGCAGTATGAAGCTAAATATTCAATTGATGGTCATAGTGCCAGTGATGTAACTACGGATTGTCGAAACAATGCTGCTTATGATACCTATGACTGAGGCAAAGCTTGCACCTATACTGCCAATAATATGAATAATGTAATATCCTCTCCCTTGGGCTCACCAATTGCTGGAGTAAACCATAATGAAGCCAAAGCTATCTGTGTATCCCTTGGAGGTCATCTTATCACTAATCAAGAATGAATGACTATAGCTCGAAATATTGATCAACAACCAGCCAATTGAACTTCCGGAACCAAAGGCACTGGCTATCTTTTTAATGGCAACTCTGGAGATACAGCAAGAGGTTATGATGGGGCAAATCCTGAGAAAGGTCTTAACAGAAATATACGGGCTTCTCATATTCTTTCCAATGGTAATGTAATCTATGATTTCGCTGGTAATGTCTGGGAACATACGATGTTAGATATCAATGATACCTTGCTTAACAATCTTCCTAATGCTGGTGGTGCTTCCGGTTGAAGATATGTTGAACTTACCGCTCTGACTACACCTGGTGATTTTATAACTTACGATCTCCTTAAACCAACCGACCCATCCTGAGATGCTGACCAAGGTATGGGTAGAATACAAACTAATACTGATTTACAAAGTTCTCGTGTTCTCCTTAGGGGTGGTAATGGGTGGACCGACACTTCGAACACAGGTTCTTTTGCGCTGTTTTTGAGTTGATCTACCAGCGATACGGGTTACAGTGTTGGGTTTAGGTGCGTGAGGTAGTTTTTGTATTTAATTGATTTTATTATAGCCCGTTATATTAATAAAATAAACATACGAAATTATACAAAAATAAAAAAATGTGGTATAATAGATATGGTAAAAATATCTAATTAATAAATATGAAAAATAAAAATGTATTTAGCATATTATTAATAGGGTCTATAGCTTTATACTTAGTATGAGCAAACATCAAAAATCATACTAACAAGGTAATACCCAAAGAAAACATAGTATCAGTGTCTACTTCCAAGAATACTTCTAAGAATGCGATTTTTAATATAAGCGACGATCCAGATAAACTCATAGAAATAAAAAAAGAATTAATAAATAACCAAGAGCGGCATATTGTCACCGGATGAATTAATACCAAAGATATTGATGTAAGCATTAGCTCAATCAAGCTGGCGCTGTTTCCTTTTAATCATTTAGTTGGTTGTTTAGCAATAAACATGGATATACCACGAGATAAAGTTTATTTGATTAAAGATAATGAAGAGAAGCCGATCACTAAATTAGATGTTAATAATTGGCAAAACGATCAATGAATTAATTATCAAGTTTATGCCCAGGTTGAGAAAAAAAGTGTAATCGAACGTGTATTTGAACAATTGTTGGCTGATGAAGCTCAGGCATCATGTATTACCACCGAAAATTTAAAAAATGTTGAAAAAATTGTATTTCAAATGCCAGTCGCAAAAGAAAAACAAACAATCGAGGCAACGGCAATATATAAAAATTATCAATGACAAACTGATATGTATACTATAGTAGTTCCGAAAGAAAATCAAAATTTAAATTTATTAATAAAAGATGATGAAAAAAATGTTGATGATTTTTTGCCTAATCAACCATTTTTTAGGAGTATTTCTTTTTATGACATAAATAAATTTGTTCGTTTAGCTAATAACGAATTATTAAATATTAGAAATATTGAATCAACTCTACCTTTTTCGGTTTTTAAAGATTATACTTTAGAAGGAAGATCATATTGTTCTAAGTTCAATCAATACTGTTTATTTGGCATTGAAAAATTAATAGTTAATACTACCTTAGAAAGAGATGGAGAAACTATTGTTGCCACCCTTGAAGACACTTTTAACACCGAATATCACATTTTTAATAACAAGCTATTGTTATATGAGGATAAAGGTAGGCTTGATTTTTTAGATTTCAAACCTAAATCATTAACGATTAATATGAAAAACGTTTTTAATAACCCTAAATATAATATAAACATAGAAGAAAAAGATGGTTATAAATATATTACTGGCAATTTGTATGTTAAGGGAACAATAGTATGTAACATTACCACCGAAAAACCTGATTTGAGTTGTATGGTAGAGCCAGCTATTATCGAAACGCGATAAATTATGTAAATTTAAAAGAAAACGTCATTAATTAAAAACTTAAGCCTAGGCAACAATTAATTTATATATAATATATTTAACAAAAATAATAAAAATATAATATGGTTAATAATTTTAATCCTCAAAATCCACCTACTGATTTTAATATTGAAATGGGAATTGACTGATATGTTGATGAATTGATTAAACAAAAGCCAGAATTTAATAATCTCGACAGCGAGTCGCTGTTGGCCGTTAAAGATGATTTAAAATCACGAGCTGAAAATTATATCAATATTTCAATTTTAAAAAATGTTCCAGAAAGTAAATTAGACGAATTTGAAAAACTATTAGACGCTAACGACGCTAGTCAAATTCAATCCTTTTGCTCTCAAAACATTCCTGATTTAAACCAGGTCGTAGCCATGGCATTAATTAATTTTCGAGATAGCTATTTAAATATCTAATTTAATTATTTAAATATATATTATGTCTAATATTAAAGAGAAAAAATTAAATAAATCTAATAATGATAATCCAGTAAAAAATACTAATATTAGTGAACAATGGCCACGATGAAAAAAAGAGGGCAGTATTAACAGTCAAGAGTTTAAAAAACAATATGGTGATTTGATTGAAAGGGTGAAAAAGGCTATCGATGATTTGCCGAAAACGTTAAAATCGAAATATACCAAAGACGAGATTTTGGATATTATTAAAGATATCTATATTTTTGATAAGCAAGAGCTAAAAATTATTCCAGGTGAACCGATTGATAAAGACAAAGCTGACAAAATCAAAATCATTAAAGCTTTTGAAAACAAATTGAATTTAAATTTTAACGAAACATCAGATTTAATTATTTCTGCTATAGAATATATTAAAAAAGAAGCCGATACTTCTCAAGAAATTAAAAGCGCTCGTAAGGAGTATGTTTTAAAAAATGTTTCCAAAGATCAGAAAACTGGCAAGGTAGCCCTTGGTCAAAAAGATGAAGAAAAAAGAGACATCAGTGAAGTGCCAAGAACTTCTTTACACGAAGATCGAGTTTTGGCTGAAATGTTAATCAAAATTGTCGCCCCTGAAGATATTGCCAAGAATTTAACCACCTTATGGGATAATTACATTAAATCTGTTGATAAGGTTGATCAAAAACAAAAGTTTAAAACGTTTATAACTCAATACACTATTTACACTAAGGCCTTAGAAAAAGTGCTCAAGGTTTTTTATGAGAAAAAGCCAAAATTAGAAACTGATTTAGAAAAAACACTTTTCAATAATTTACGCCAAATTACTAGCAACAAAGAAACTCTCGACCAATTAATTGCCACCTATAAACAAACTCAACCTGACGAATTCTATAAAGAGCATTTAGTAGCGATGGCCAAAGAGCAAAACCAAGAAGTTGATTTATCAGCCACTTTTATTTTAAATGATATGTTTCTCAAGGCCTACAAATATTTGGAGATGAAAAATAATGGTGATGAAAAATATCTAAAAGATGAAAACTATGAAATTGGTCAATATCAACTTAAAGAATTTGAAGAAAAAAATGAAGATAAAAAACCTGGGTCAGTTAAACCTGAGCCAGAACCAGTCAAACCTGAACCAGTCAAACCTGAATTGGTTAAGCCTGAGCCAGAACCAGTCAAACCTGAATTGGTTAAGCCTACACCAGAGATAGTCAAACCTGAACCAGTCAAACCTGAATTGGTTAAACCTGAGCCAGAACCAGTCAAACCTGAATTGGTTAATCCTGATTCAAAACCGATTAAGCTAAACTTGAAAGCAGCGGTTATTGCTTATGATCAAGCTACTGTTAAGGCCTTTTCTCATGATATAGCTGATCGCAAAGAATCGAGAAGTTATCAAGATGCCAAGCCAATTGGATTTTTACAACGGGTTAAAAATGGTGCTAAACGAATTTGAACACACAATTTATTCAGAGATTATTATCGTCAAAAAAATATTCATCAAGCCGAGCAAGACATCATTGCTCAAAAGAATTTATTTGTTGACGAAGATTTAACGGGTACAATCCAAAATAATATTAATCATGATTTATTTAATCGCCTTACTTCTGTTGATGATATCAACGAGGCTATTCAGGCTGGTGAAAAAGCTCAATTGTTGGCTGATACTGGTATCAAAGAAAGAGTTACGGCCATTATTAAACGTTATGCCTTTGATGGCACCTTAACTGATGCTGAGTTTATTATGGAACAGAATAATATTGTTCAGGATATTAAACAAGCCAATCCCGGCATTTTTGACGATACTATTATTGATGCCAATAATCTTTTGGAAATAGCCACTGGTTTAAAAGCTCAATATAGCCATGTTAAAGGTATTAAAAATATTGAGCTCGATATTGATATTGTGATTGCTAGCCTGAAAGCTGGGGCCAGAACCGAAAAAAGACAAACTCAAGTTGAACGTTTAGCTGAAAAAATGGCCAATACTAAATTAGGCAAGTTTGTTAATGAAACAACTCTTGCTAGTGCTTTATCTATTTGTTCTGGCTTGATTAATAGTTTTGGGTCACTATTTTTATATAACAAAGCCGCTGAAATTGGCTCATTTGGTGCCACCGCTTTATTATCGGGCACATTAGGATCTATTAGGAAAAGAAATGCGCTCGAAGATCAGCGCCGCCAATTTATGAGGGATCAAGCTACTAGTCGTAATATTGATTTAAACGATAAAAAAGTTCGTGACCTCGAAAGATACAAATATCATTCATTAAAAGCAGTTGATGCTATTCGCAACGTTCAAAATTTATCCGTGAAGTTTAATGATCCCACTGAACGAGCGAAATTATCTAATGCAGATATTACCAAAGCTATTGATATGTTAGTAGAGGTTACTGCCCATATGGATTTATCAGCTGAACAATCAGCTGACCTGATTACTTATAGTAGTTCACATCTTCTTGAAAATGAACGCACGAAAATGGTTATTGCTAATAGCCAATTGAAAAAACAACTCAAAACCATTATGGTTGACCGAGGTATGGATCTAGGTGGATTGTCAGTTGATGATTATCTGAAAATGGCGGTTCGTAATAAAAAAGATCAACTTACTAACAATCCGGATGGTATAAATATGCAAAATAAAAGATTTGCATCTTACAAAAATAAAGCTGGTTTTAAAACCTTCTTGCACTCGGCCGTTACTGGTTTAGTTATTGGCGCCACTTTTCAAGAAACTATTGCGGCCATTAATCCGCAACAGCAAGGTTTAGTTGAATCCTGATTCGGTCAAATTGATAAAAATCCAAAATCCCAAACCGCTTTAAAAAACCTGGCTGATTTTATTGGTAATCGATATGCTGGTGGCACTGGTCAACTCATTAACCAAGTCGAAATGTTCAACGCCGATAATCGCCCTGGCAGAATTGACTTAAATAATAATCAAGAACTTCGATTAGACAATCAAGGTAATTATGATTTATATCAAAATGGCAAAATGGCTGAAGAAAATTTAATTGCTTTTCGCAATGGCAAGTTAGTTGACAACATCCAAGAATGAAAAGATCATGGCTTATTAGTTGAAAGTCAAACGCTAAATGTTGGGGCGCAAGAGCAAATAAAAAGTTTGGTTAGCCCCAAACAATTTGCTGAAGCCAATCCTGATATGGTTAGTGTGGCTGGCAAACGAGTTTGAATTCGCAATCAAACTACTGGTATCTATGATCGCAATGAATTGGGTATTAATTATGGAATATCCAATGGTGGTGATCCTATAATTGATATTAGTAATATGACTCGCAGTGGATCATTTGATTTTGGTAAAAATATTGATGTTGTTAACGCTGTTAAAGATGGCAAGGCCTACATTCTTGGTTCAATTTCTCAAGATAGTGCTGGCCGAGTTTTTGAAATTCCTCTTAAGGGAACCAAATTAATTATTGACGAAAACTCACCATTGCGTCAATTCTTTACCATTAACAATGGTGAAGTTATTTTCAATGGTGGTGCAATTGAAGTGGCTGTCAAAGAAGGTGTTACTCGAAACATTTTAGCAACCGCTACTGGTCAAAATATTATCAACAATATTCCAATTATTTCTAAAGTGCCAACTATTTTGGATCAAGTGACCATCCATACTATTCCAGAAGCTATTAAAGATCTTCCGTATCGAATGCCACCATTTATTCCTATTCGTGGTGAAAAACCATTGCCATATAAACAAGCTGATAATAAAATCGTTCATCAAGATGACAAAACTGTTATTGCCACTAAAGGCGATGGTAAAAAAATAGTTTCTAAAGATGACAATATAGCTGGTAATCAGGATAATAAAAATAAAGTTGTAACTGCTCCTGCACCTACGCTTGATGTAGCTGGTTCAAAGGTTGTTGATGACCAGGGAAAAAATAACATTAGGCCAATAAAAAACAATCCAAAAGAAAATAAAGCAACACCACCAATTGAAAATAAAGGTGGAGTTAAAGACCAAGTCAAAAATGTGGTTAGCAGTAGCAACCAAGAATTAATAACTACTATTGAAAACCGAAAAAAATTATTTGGTTGAAGCGCTAGTTTCGAATTAGCGAAAATTGCCGCGCAAGAAGGAATTGATTTGGAATCGTTAACTCGTGAGGAATATGCCAAGTATGCTATTAAAAATTCATTAAAAATTAACGCGGAGCAATTAAGAGCCGCTGGCTGAGAAAGAAAACTATCATCTTGAGAAGAATATGATCAAGAGAAAAAAAGAAGGGTAGGTCAGCTTTATGGCTCTCAAGCAGATAATGAATTCAATCAATTCCGAAAGCAAATCATCAACATAGCTAAAGACAACGATCCAACCAAAAGAGTGTTTAAAAATAACATTTCTGTTCGTTCCGGCACTAAAAAAAGTTCATCATGGTTGTTTTTCAAAATTAATAATGGTATGGATCAAAAAATTAACATCGTTCCTAAGGCCTATGTGACAGTCAAAGATATTAGCTTATTAACGCCGAAAGTTTTTACATCAATTATGGAAGCAATCCGTGATCAAAAATTAAATTGTGATATAAAAATTTTTCAAAAATTAGCTGATCAAGGTGCACTTTTAAACGATCAAATTGTTATTCATGGTAATACCAAAGCTGATGTTATTCAAGCATTAGCCATTGCTAAAAATATTTTAACTAACAACTTTTTGCAAGGTGATATTGGCTATGATTCACTAACTCAATCTTATAGCGAAATTATAGCTCAAAAAATAAAAACGGAAGTTGACAGCCATTAAGATAATACTTAAAAACTCAGCGATAAATCGCTGAGTTTTTAAGTATTTCTACCAAATATTCACGGCCAATATTTCTTAAGGGGCGCTATTAATAAAGCTATTATTGCCATAGTTATGATTGTATAAATAACGCTCAATAATAGGATTTTGTTTTGTCAAAAGGTCATTGGTTTGAAAATTTTATCCAATATCCAAAAAATAAGCACATGCAAACCAAAAAAAGTTAATGAATTTCTACCAATAAATTCCAAAATTTTGCTATGGCCAATTATTTTAGAAAGTTTTAATACCACATAGATTCCAGCCATTGCCAAAATCACCAAAGAAACAAAATATAAAACACCATTGTTTAATATTATTTTATTTCTAAATATTTTTTCAAACCAGGCCTTATTATATATGACCAAACTATTGATCATTAACGCTCCTATAAACATTATATTTTTGATTCGATTATTTAAGTTTTTAATATTAATAGTTTGATTTTTAATATAATAACCCAATGCCAAAAATACTAAATAAAAACAACCGCTATCAATTGTTCAAAATAGTTTTGGGTTGTATACAGTATCTCAAGCCACCACAAAACTAACTCCGAGTATCAAAATAACAGTTCATTCCCATCATTGATGATTAATTTTTCTAATTCAATAAAAAATATTCTCGGTTACAAATAAAGTTGGTAGAAATCAAAGAGGTATATTATAGAATATTTGATTGCGAGTTGCTATCACTAAAACTTTAAGCATATTAAACATCGTTGCATAATCATACATTGGCATACGATAATAGAACTTATAAAAAACTATCGAAATGATTGATAGCCCTAAGTAGGGAATAAGTATACTCTTAAGGCGTGATTTTAGAAATTGTCAATAATTTTGGTATTTATTTAGATTTAAAAGATAACCTGCTATAAAAAAGAATAAGGGGATATTAAACACATAGGTATAATTAATGATTGATTTGCCAATAGCACTATGATCTAATATTACCAAGCTAATGCCAATGCCCTTAGCAATATCAAGAAAATACTCTCTATTTTTTAGTGGATTATTATTCATTTATCGTAATTTATATTCATATTTTAACCTTTTTTGTTTAGGAAATCAACTATTGACATTTTAATATTGATTTAATCTTGAGTAGAATCATTTTTTTTGCTATTCTATAAATAATCATTTAAATATTGTATTATGAATATAACCTTTTACGGCGGTAGCCGTGAAGTAACTGGATCATTAGCATTAGTAAAAACCGATAAATATAAATTTTTAATTGACTGTGGGTTTTTTCAAGGCGACGACAATGATTATTTCCGTAATAAAAAAGATTTTGATTTTAATGTTAAAGATATTGATTTTGTATTATTAACTCATTCGCACATTGACCATTGTGGTCGTTTACCGCTGATGATTAAAAATGGTTATCAAAACAAAATTTATACCACCCCGGCTACCAAAGATATACTCAATTATATCTTACTTGATGCGGTTTTAGTTATGCAAAATAATTGAAAACGTTTTCATCGACCAGCTTTTTACACCCAAACTGAAGTTTTTAAAACCATAGAGCAGGTTGATGTTTATGATTATTATCAAACGTTTAAACCCAAAGATGATATTTTTGTAACTTTCAAAAACGCTGGTCACATTTTAGGTTCCAGTATTATTGAGATTAATATTGATGAAAATAATAAAAACCATAAATTAGTTTTTACTGGCGATATTGGTAACACTTTAACCACCATTATTAAGCCCACTGATTTTATCAATGGTTGTGACACTTTGATTATTGAATCAACTTATGGCAATAAAATTCATAAAGGCGTTGACCGTCGCAAGACCGATTTAAATCAGCTGATCAATAAAACCATTAAAGCTGGCGGATCAGTTTTAATACCAGCTTTTTCAATTGAGCGCACCGAAGAAATTCTTTATGATTTAAACGATCTTATTAATGCCGGGAAGTTAAAAAATATTCCTATTTATTTGGATAGCCCATTATCAAAAAACATTTTAACTGTTTATCAAAAACACACATATTTATTTAATGACTCAGCCATAAAAAAAATCAAACAGGGGGATGACATTTTTAATTTTCCCAATTTTACTATTATTGATGACAGTCTTCAGTCACTCAAAATTATTAATGATCGCGAGCCCAAGGTTATTTTGGCTGGTTCTGGTATGCTATCAGGCGGGCGTATTATTAATTATCTACCGGTTTATTTAACTCAAAAAAACAACACGATTATATTTATTAGTTATCAAGCTAAAAACACCATTGGCGAAAAATTGATTCAAGGTCGTAAAACAGTTATGATTGAAGGGAAGAAAATAAAAGCCAAGTGCAATATTGCTCAAATTTCCGCTTATTCTTCTCATGCTGACAAACGTAAGCTTCACAGTTTTGTTAAAAATATTAAGCATCCAACCCCCCAAACTATTTTTATCAACCACGGTGATGTTGATCAATCGTCCGGTTTTAAACAAGAATTATCAAAAAAAAGTAAAGCGAAATTAATTATTCCCGAAATAGGTAAAAATTATCAGATTTAATTTTACTTGTTTTTTAAACAAAAATGAGCTAATGTATTATTAGAAACTTAGAAAAGGAGGTAAATATGAGCAAAAATAATAAAAGGGCGTTGGTTCAAAACGATCCCAATGGGTATATTCTTCAAAAACTTTGGGAACCATTACAATTGACTTACATTAGTTGTCGTCGAACTACTACCCCCAAAAATGTTACTGTATTTTATAGAATAAATTTCGCGCCTAATGTCAGTTTAAAATTGCAATCCGATTTTAGATCGCGCGAAATTCACGTTTATGATGACAATTATATTTACGTCATCATCAAACAAGATAAATCAGATTTCTTCGATGCTCCGTTAGCTTTAGAAAATATTATTAAAAAGGTGATTAGCTAAACCTAATCGCCTTTTTTGATTTTTGGCTTAGTTTGTGTTATACTGATTGAATAATATTTAACCATGAAATTTTCTTGGCAAAACATAAAAAAACCAGTTTTTATTTTAGGCCCCATGGCCGATATTACCACGTTACCACTAATAAAAATTTGTAAAAAATTTGGCGCCGACAT
Source organism: Patescibacteria group bacterium (assembly GCA_022705625.1). GTDB lineage: Bacteria > Patescibacteriota > Minisyncoccia > UBA6257 > JAKLIH01 > JAKLIH01. Next base: position 18,747 of record JAKJEE010000005.1, on the reverse strand, counting down.
AACCTTCACGTCAATGATTTCCAGCAATGCCGTGGTTCATAACCATCCCAAAACTTTTAAAATTATTGAATTTACGAAGCAGGAAAGACCAATTATTGTCCAGGTGTTTGGCTATGATGCCGATATTGTTAGTCAAGCCATAAAAATAATTGATAAAAAACTTAAACCTGATGGCTTTGATATTAATCTTGGTTGTCCAGCTCCTAAAATAGTCAAAAGTATGTGCGGTTCCGCTTTTTTGAAAGACCATACTAAGGCCTTTGAATTTATCAAAAAAATTCGCGAAAACTATGATGGCCAATTGTCAGTCAAAACTCGTTTAGGCAATAAAAAATTTGATATACTTCCATTGTTAAAGAAATTCGAAGCAATCGGTATTGATGCCATTACTATTCATGGTCGAACTGTCTCTGATCGCTATACTGGCAAAGCTGATTGGCCTAGTATTCATAAAATTGCTAATACTTTAAAAATTCCAGTAATATTAAATGGCGACATCACTGATTTTAAAACTGCCTATCAAGAATTAAAGAAAAGTCCCATCAAAGGTATTATGGTTAGTCGTATTGCCATGTCAAAGCCTTGGATTTTTAAAGAATTAAAAACCAAAAAAGAATTTAATCCTTCAAAAAAAGAATTAGCCAAAATAATGCAAGAACATTTAAAATATTATTTAGAATACGATAAATCTAAAGCTTTTTTAGAAATGAGAAAATTTTTAGCCAGTTATTTAAAAGGGTTTGATAATGCTAAGGAATTACGTCAGCAAGCCGTTACTATCAACAATTTGGCTGATTTTAAAAATTTAATAAAAAAAATATGCCATGAACCTATATCGTAAAAATAATAAATTACTATTATTAAGTTTTTTACTAATTATTATTTCGGTTTGGTCGTCATATCAGAGTGGTTTTAATTGAATTAAAGGTTCGCTCAGCGATTTTGGTTTAGTTAATGATTTTTTTAACTTAAGTTTAATCATTAGCGGTATTGCTTTAGGTATTTTTACTTTAACCGCCATTAAACGTGAGGATATTGGTTGAGTATGTCGTTTATTTCTACTATTTTCGTCATCATTACTAACTCTCATTGGTATTTTTACCAAACAATACTTTATTCATTTCATTTTTGCGATTTTGCTATTTGCTGTATTTCCAATGGGGATGTTCATTTTGGGTGATCACTTAAAAAATCATAATCGTCGCTTAGGTATGCTAACCAAAATAGTGGCGGTATTTTTAATTGGTTTATGATTAGTTTTTTTCTTAATCTGACGCTTCATTTTTCAATTTGGCTTAGCTATCCCCGAAATCATTACTCTCGTTACTTGAATTTTGTGAGCTATCATATTTATTAAAGATTATAAATCTAGTAATTAAAATTATTATGAAAGTTAAAATTGCTTGATTTGGTAAACATTTTGGGGAAGAGCCGATAATTTCTGGAACTAATGGCTCGGGGACTATCTTTTTTTCTGGTTGTAATCTTCATTGCCAATTTTGTCAAAATTGGCAAATTTCTCAAGATTGGTTAGGTAATGATTATACCATAGAAGAACTGGCCGATATGATGATAAAACTTCAAGGTGATAATGCTTGCAATATTAATTTGGTTACGCCAACCATTTGAATCGACCAAATAAAAGAGGCGATACTTATCGCTAAAGCTAAAGGTCTAATTATTCCAATTGTTTATAATACTAATGCCTATGACGATATCAATAAATTAAAAACTTTGGATGGTTTGATTGATATTTATTTGCCGGATTTAAAATATAGCGATAATATCATAGCCGAAAAATATTCTAAAATTAAAAACTATAAAGAAGTAGCGACCGAATGTATTTTAGAAATGATTAATCAACAACCGAGAAATATAATTAATGATGGTATGCTACAACAAGGCGTAATTGTCCGTCATTTAATTTTACCCAATAATATTCAGAATACCAAAGATTGCATCAGTATTGCTCACTCTTTGTCATCAAACATTATTTTTAGTTTAATGACCCAATATAATCCTCTATATCAAGCCAACGATATTTTAGAATTAAATCGACCGATTAACCTTAATGAATATAATGACGTTATGACTTATTTAGCCGATTTTGATTTTGCGGAAACTTTTTATCAACCATTCGCAGCTAATGCCAAAGACAATTTTAATCCTGATTTTACCAAAGAATCACCATTTTCATTCTAATTGCGATTGTTTTTGCTATGGTATTTATTTTTTGTTTTTCTTTTACAATTATTGACCAGTAAGTCAAATGCCAAAAATTCCTTATATTAACTTTACCAAGGGTATGACAAAAATTATTCATTATAATTACGGCCATTAGCAAATATTGCAATTATAGTGTAAAGTTAATGTGGTGGGTTTTACTATTGAATTACCATTGCCTTGCTCCCACTCTATAATTGTTTTTTAATCCATTTTAGATTTATAAAATATGAATGATAACAGCCCAAAAGCAAACCCCGTTCCCATTATTGACTGCCATATGCTTGGCACCAATGTTTCTTTTGATTTTTTAAAAGATTTATTTTTAGAAGCAATTGTTGATGCCAAAAGTAGTGGTCATCATTATTTACAAATTATTGTTGGCAAAGGTTTACATTCTGTTAATAATGAACCAGTATTAATTTATCGAGTGCGCACGATTTTAAATGGTTTTGTCAATGATTGCACCATTAAAAATTATGTCGACAATACTACCAATGGTTATTTACTTATTTATTTTTAATCAATTAAAAATTTGTTTTTTAAACTAATAGATATGAACACTTCGCCAATTTATGACTTAGTAATTATTGGTGGTGGACCAGCTGGCATGATGGCTGGCTTGATTGCTTCTCAAAACACCAAACTTAAAATTGCGATGATTGATCGTAATAAAACTTTTGGTCGTAAACTATTATTAACCGGTAAGGGTAGATGTAATATTACTCACCATGAGTTTGATTTTAAAAAAATGATTAACAACTATAATCAAGGTGGTAAATTTTTATATTCAGGTTTTTCTCAATTTGGTGTTAAAGAAACATTGGATTTTTTTAAACAGCGTGGTTTAAATTTAAAAGTTGAACGGGGCAATCGTTATTTTCCTAGTGAAGGTGACAGCCATGACATTGTAAATTTTTTTGAAACCAAGCTTAAAGAAAATAATGTCGTTTTTATTAAAAGTTCTAATGTTGTAAAGATCAATGCCAAAAATAAAAAAATTTACAGTATTGAATTGAGTGATGATCGTATTATCCAAGGTAAAAATTTTATCATTGCCACTGGTGGCAAATCCTATCCAATTACTGGTTCCAATGGCTCAATCTTTAATGTGCTTAAGCGTTTAGGCCACAATATTACTCCCCTCACTCCTGCCTTGGTGCCATTAACCACCCAAACAGAGTGAATTAAAAAATTATCAGGACTGGCACTTAAAAATGTTACTTTAAAAATTAAAGGCACCAAACAATCGATATTTGGCGAAATGCTTTTGACTCACTTTGGCCTATCTGGTCCGATTGTATTAAATATTAGCAATGATATAGTTAAAAGGTTAGAGCAGGGTAAAGTGATTGTTAGTTTAGATTTAAAACCAGCTTTAACCGAGCAAGAATTAAATTTACGATTGCAAAAAGATTTTGAAAAATATCGAAATCATGATTTTAAAAATTCATTAAAAGATTTATTACCGCTCAATTTGATTGAACCAGTTCTTGATTTATCAAAAATCAATGTTCACAAAAAAGTTCACCAAGTTACTAAAGAAGAGCGAGCTAACTTAGCAAAACTACTAAAAAATATTGAAGTTGAGATTAATGGTCATCTTGGTTTTGAAACCGCGATTGTGACTTCGGGGGGAATTGACTTGAAAGAAGTTGATCAAAAAACTATGAAATCTAAAATTATTTCTAATTTATATTTTGCTGGTGAAATTTTAGATATTGATGGTAAAACTGGTGGTTATAATTTACAGATGTGTTGGACTACTGGCTATCTAGCTGGCAAAAATTTTATTTAAAGTCTTGACAATAATTAAAAAATTGTTTAAATTAAAACTAATTAATAAAAATTAAATTTATAAAATGAAAAAAACTTTAGAAAATTTAGCTAAAGCGTTTATTGGTGAAAGCCAAGCCAGAAATCGTTACACGTTGTTTGCTAAAATTGCCAAGCAAGAAGGCTATGAACAAATCGCTGCCATCTTTTTAGAAACCGCCGATCAAGAGCGCGAACACGCCAAACAAATTTTTGATAAAATTCAAGAATTAAAATCTCGTGAAGGTGAATTGGCGAAGATTGTAGTCGAGAGCGAATGTCCAATTGAACTGGGTGATACCAAAAAGAATTTACAATTAGCCATTCTTGGTGAAAATTATGAATGAGAGGTTATGTATTCTGACTTTGCCAAAACTGCTGAAGATGAAGGTTTTGTTGATATTGCCAAATGATTTCGAGCTGTTTTAGTAGCCGAAAACCATCATTCCGAGCGATATCAAAAATTATTAAAAAATATTGAAAATAACACTGTTTTTGAAAAAGACCATGAAGTTTATTGAATTTGTCGTGAATGTGGTTATGTACATTTTTCTGTTTCTGCTCCGGAAGAGTGTCCATCTTGCAAACATGCCAAGGCCTTTTACCAACTTAAATCCGAGGAGTTTTAATTTTAATTAATAATAATTAAATTTATTTTATGACGGCTGAAGATCAAATCTATAAATGTTCTGTTTGCGGTAATACCGTAAAAGTCATCACCGCTGGTGATGGGGAATTAGTTTGTTGTAGCAAACCAATGGAGCTCAAAACATTAGCTCATGAAGAAGATGAAACGGCTTTTCTCGGCGACGAAGATTTAGCCAAAATCAATGGTGAAGAATTAAGCAATATCTATGCTGATTCTGAAGATCAAGAATTTGATGAAGAGGAAGACGAAACTGAATAAAAACCGCCAAAAAACAAAGATTAGTCAATCTTTGTTTTTTGATGTTTAAATTCTAATTTATAGTGATAACTACGTCTATAAAACCAATGTTAAAAAATTTTATTAGGGCTTGCATTTAATACTTTTTTTTATTATACTACCATTATGAGCTAACGACATTAAAATTGATGATAATGATGATTAAAAGACCAAAAAAAACAGAACAAATACCAAGTTTATTTCCACCAAACTGGGATCAACCCCAAAGCCCCAATTTTGATGCTAATTTTTTCAAAAATTTTGTAGTTACCATTAATGGTGTTAATGGCCAGCCAGAGCATTATTATTTTAAACCTTGAAATGAATCCCAAAAACGCTCAATTGTGTCAGCCATTAACAATCTTAAAGAAATGATTATTAATTATCAAAACCAACGCAAAGCTAAAATTAGCCAACACATATTATTTCCACATAAAGAATTAAAAGCTCAGGCACGGAGTGTTTTAAAACATTTTTTTCAACCCAGTAACTTAATTCTTGATGAAAAATTTGATGATAGATTACAACGTTATCAAAATATTGAACAACAACACCAATCTAATATCGAAAATCGCAAAAAGAAATATGGTGATATTATGGCCAATATTCCTAAAAATAACACTACCTTTTGAACTACCTACGAGCACTTGTTTGAAACCTTTAACCAACCCAATGATGAAGCGAAATTAAAAAAACGGGCCGAAAATGATGAAATTAGTGAGCAATACGAAATTTGTCACCAAATTATTAATAAAACCTTTGATTATTTTTTCCCAACCGTTGCTAAATCAACTGATAAAAATCACCATAAAATTATTGCTAATCAAATCCAAGTTTTTATCAAAACCATTGAAAATACTCTTAATAATATTATTTAAACATTAATTTATGAAATCAAAAATTAAACTTATTTGTTTATCAATCTTTGGATTATTTATAACGCCTTTTATTACTAAAGCCGTTTGTCCAGTGTGCACGGTAGCTATCGCTTCGGGCGTTGGTCTTTGTCGTTATCTGGGTATTGACGATTTGATTTCTGGTTTATGAGTTGGCGGGCTTTTAATATCATTAGCTGTCTGAACCAAAGATTATCTTAAAAAACATAAATGAGATTTTAAGTATTCTTACCCAATATTATCAGCTGGCTATTTTTTAATAACCTTTATACCATTGAAATTTTTAGGTATTTTAGGCCATAAATATAATCTTATTTTTGGTATGGATCGATTATTGTTTTCATCAATTGCAGGTGCTTTTCTTGTTCATATCAGCGTTTTTATAAATAATTGGCTCAAAAAACAAAATCATAATAAAGTTTTTATCCCTTATCAAAAAGTTATTATTCCCTTAATTTTGTTAACCATTTTTAGTTTTGTGTTTTACTATTTATTTTGTTAAACTTAATTAAAATTTAAACATATACCATGATAAAAAATAGTGATGAATTGGCAAAAAAAATTAATGATTTAAAAAGTGACAATAAATACGATTTGGCTCAAGGTGAAGATTTGTCAATCGCGATTATGAACTTGGTATCATTAGAAGAACATTTCTTTTTCACTTATCAAAAAACCAAAGAAGAACAATATTTAGACATGCTAAACGAAATACGCTTAATACGAACTGAACTTATGAAAGATATTGTAAAAAATCCTGGTGGGGAAGTATGATGTATTTCTAAACACTTATTAGCCACGGTTATGCGTTTAAACGAAGTAGGAACCAAGCAACTTAAACAGCAAGAAATTGCTAATGCCAAAGATTCGTTTCAAAAGGCCTATGACCTTTATTCATTATTTTGAGCATTGAATTTAGAGGTTGTTAATATCACCGATGTTAAAAAAGATGTCGATCTTGAAAATGAAGTAAATTTAATCGATGACCATAAAGAAGCAGAAATTACCAAAGAAAATATCAAAAATATACCACAAAAACGCACTGGTTTGTTCGCTAAAATCGGCGATTTAGTTCAAAAAGTCATTGATTGTTGTAAAGAATAACCATTTGCAAAGTTTTATAAAGATAATATTATGAATTTTAATTTTCCTAAATTAAAGGATATTCCTTCAGATCAAAAGAAAGTTTTTCAATTATATAATATTTTTTTTAAAGAATTACCAAAAGATAAAGATTTTCTTAGTGTTTGCCAACAAATTACTAATCATTTGATTGATTTGGCTGGTGATACTCAACTTGATCAAACTACCGCCGACCTTATTAAAGATGTTATCCATTATCTAGTTCATAATTTAAGAAACGCTAACGAATATGGCACGGATATTGATACCACCAAAAAGCAAATAATTTTAGATTTAGAAACGGTAGCTAAAGATTTTTTTGAAACTCTTCACAATCGTGTTGATGAACATGTGTCTATGGAAGACATCGCCATGGCTTGACAACAAGAACGTTTAAATAAAAATTAAATTTAATTTATGCTTGACATAAAATTTATAAAAGACAATATTTTAGAAGTCAAAGAGGTTTGTCAACAAAAAAATTTAAAACTTGACATTGACCAATTACTAAATTTAGACGAACAAAAACGTCAGTTACAAGTTAAAATTGAAACCATTCGTGCTAAACGCAATGAAATTAATGATCGTATGAAAAATAAACGCGACGATAATTTAATTGCTCAAAGTAAGCTATTAAAAGCTGAACTTGAAAAACTCGAAAAAGAATTTGAAGTTGTAACGAACGATTTTGAAGAAATATATTTCCGCGTGCCCAATATTGTATCTCAAAATACTCCCCACGGTCAAAATGCCGAAGACAATGTGGTAGTTAAAACTTTTGGCAAGATACCAAAATTTAATTTTCCAATTAAGGATCACGTTGAGTTAGGTTTAGCACTAGGTATTTTAGATTTAGAAAAGGGCGCCAAAATTCATGGTTTTCGTGGTTATTATCTTAAAAACGAAGGAGCTATGCTCCATATGGCTATCCTTAATTATGCCTTTGAAAAAATTATTAACAAAGGCTTTATGCCTTTTGTGCCACCAACATTGGTAAAAGGTTTTAATTTTTTCGGTAGTGGCTTTTTCCCCTATTTGCAAGATGAAGTATATAAAATTGCTAATGATGACGATACTTATTTAGCTGGAACATCTGAATTGTCGCTTCTTGGCTATTATCGAGATGATGTGGTTAATTTTAAAGATTTACCAATAAAAATTTGTGCCTTTTCGCCTTGTTTCCGCAGTGAAGCGGGCAGTTATGGTAAAGATACCAAAGGGTTGTATCGTATTCACGAGTTCTCAAAAATTGAGCAGGTGATGATTTGCGATAATAATATTGAAAAATCTCAAAAATATTTTCAAGAAATGTTATCAGTTTCCGAAGAGTTAATGAAAGAGTTAAAATTGCCATATCGAGTGGTTAATTTGTGCACTGGCGATATGGGGGCAGGTAAATATTACGCTAACGATATTGAAACTTATATGCCTAGTCGTAATGGCTATGGTGAAACTCATTCTTGTTCAAATTTAACTGATTGACAAACTCGTCGATCCAACATTCGTTTTGTGGATAAAGATGGTAATAAACATTATTGTTTTGCTCTCAATAGCACTGTGGTAGCTTCACCCCGTATTTTAATTGCCATTTTAGAAAATTATCAACAAAAAGATGGTTCAGTTATGATTCCCAAAGTTTTGCAAAAATATATGCCTAAAAAAATTACAATAATTAAAAGCAAAAAATAGCCCAATGAGTCGTAGTTTTAAAACAAATTATTTACGCAAACAACGTCAACGTTATTGAAAGCGCTTTCTTTTATTTTTCTTTTTTTTAACAAGTGGTGGGTTTTTGATTTATTTTGTTATTTTTAGTAATGTTTTTCAAATTAATAATATTAAAATTATTGGTTTAAAACGTGTTCCTGAAAATGTTGTTAGGGCCGAAATTGAGTCAACATTAAATGAATTTAAAGTTTTGCCCATTAATAAAAATTTAATTTTCTATAACGCTAATCAAATTAAAAATATTTTTTTAGCCGATATTAATAATATTTATATTACTAAAAATTTTTTTACCAAAACACTTAATGTCCATGTGGTCGAAAAACAACCGATTGCTCAACTTGTTTTTGCTAATGATAATAATTCAGCTTTTGGAGAAGTTGATCACAGCGATCTTTATCTTGATGACACCGGCCGTATTTTTAAGAGTGAATTATTGCGTCAAGAAAAATTTATTAAAATTATTATTAACCAATCACAAAATAGTGTTCCCAAAAACTTATGAGATCAAGAAAAAATTAACAATTTTATACGGTTAATTAATTATTTAAATCAACAGCCAAAATATCAAAATAATTTTTATTTTGAATATTCCTTGAATACTCCCAGTGCGGTGATGGCCTATATTAATAATTATTTTAAAGTTTATTTAACCTTAAACGATCAGATTATTAATGCTTTTGATACGGCTGATAAATTTTATATAGCAGACACTCAAAAGAAAAATTTAATCTCTAACTATATTGATATGCGCTATTATCCTGAAAAACTATATTATAAATAGAAAATTAAGTCAAAGCTCAAAAGTCAAATCTGAAACTTAAAGCTCAAAAACAAATACAAATTCATAATAAATGAATTTGTATTTTGAATATTTAAGTTTTTGAGATATAGCTTTGATTTTTAATTGGTGCTTGCCCCCACACCCAGTAAAGGTTGCGAGCGACTAACACTATTTTTCTTACTAAACATATAAATTAAATTTTTCTTTCCAGATTGGTTAAAACCATGTTTCGGTTAAAAATTTTATTTTTAACCTTAACCTTTCTGGGTGTGGGGGTGCCCCCAGCAGGCTACGGCCCCAGATAATTTTTCCTGACGGAAAAATTTCCATGACCTTGGCTCTCATCACTCGCCTTTGCTTTCGCAAAACTCGCGCATCATTCCGCCTTTCTCATCCTGACGAAAAACAAGCAGTTGTTTTTCTCTGGGTATATCAAAAAAATGCCAGACCTGGCATTTTGTTTTTCTTTGATTTTCAGATTTGATTTTTGACTTTTGAGATTTGACTTCAAAAAACTTCGTTTTTTGTTGTGCCCCCAGCAGGATTCGAACCTGCGACCATCAGCTTAAAAGGCTGTTGCTCTACCAGCTGAGCTATGGGGGCGTATATAATATTTTAACGATCAATACTTATTGTTAGCTGAATGTCGAGCAAAGCCTTCGGCGATGCCTCTTCCTGGGAAAAACTAACATATATTCTGAAGAATTTTTCCCGACGAAATCAATACTTTGATTTCGTCCCAGCTGAGCTATGGGGGCGTAAACTTAACATACAATATTCAAACATCCAATATTCAAAAAAATTGAAATCATTAATATTCAACGCTTTCAAAAATAAAAAGAACGTATGTTCTTAGTATTTTTATTTTACTACAATTCAATCGAAATGTCAATAGTTTTTGCTTGAAACTTTTAATTTTATGTGATAATATTAATTATATAATTTAATCTAACTTTATGAAAAAAATTTTTATATCAATATTAATTGGTCTTTGTGTTTTATTCGTAGTATTTATGGCCGGTTCACAAAAATTTTTTACTACCAAAAAAATTACCATTAACACCTTGGTCACCACCACTACCACTACCAAATTGGTTGATTTAGCTAACTTAACTTGGTCACAAAATCAAGATGTTCCATTTCAATCACGTGATTCACATGGCGCGGTAGTTTATAAAAATGCTTTATGAGTTATGGGCGGATTAGATGGTACTGATGTTACCAACGGCACTATGGTTCAATATTGAAAAGCTCCTCATTTTTCCGATGTTTGAAAATCAATTGATGGTGCTTCTTGAGAATTAATTACTGATAAAGCGCCATGAGGTAAAAGGCGATCATTACCTTTAGTTGTTTTTAAAGATAAGATTTGGTTAATTGGTGGCTATCAACAAGGCGTAGGCACCAAAGGTGACATTTGATCAACTACTAACGGTAAGGATTGAAAATTAGTTACCGACTTGGCTTCATTTGGCGCTCGAGAAGGGCATACCATTACGGTTTTTCAAGATAAATTATGGTTAATTGGCGGTGTTAATTTTGATAAACATATTAGTTATAATGATATTTGATACTCCGAAGATGGCTTAATTTGGAAACCAGCTACCACCAATGCTCCATTTTCAGTTCGTTATGATCATTCGGTTGTTGTATTTCAAGATAAATTATGATTGATGGGTGGTCTTACTTTTGGCGACCAAATTAGTCATGATATTTGAACTTCAAGTGATGGTATTAATTGAACATTATTAACCGATTCACCAAATTTTAACGAACGGCATGGTCATATTGCTGAAGTTTACAAAGACAATTTAATTATTGTTAGTGGCTGAAGCGATATCGAAAAAACCAATGATATGTGATTTACCCAAGATGGCGTCAATTGATCTCAAAACATTATTAGTGATCAATTTAACGGTCGTGAAGATCATGGCGTAGTAGTATTTAAAAACAAAATTTGAATTATTGGCGGTATGGATCAAAACTATCATTGAAGTAACGAAGTTTGACATAGCAATTAATAAAATTTATCTTAATGTATTTAGCTAAGGGCTAAATGCTAAGATCTAAAATCTATTATTGTATTTACTTCGGGATATTAAACATTGGACATTGAAGCTTTAAAATCGAATAAGTGTCCATGTAAATATAAATATATCCAACTAATTAATAAATTCATCGCTTAATTCATTTAAATATTTTTAAAGAATATAGCGAAATTAAATTTTTGTAGTATGATCTCAACATCCGATTTTGAAAAAGGAACAATTATTAAATATGAAGGCCAACCTTGAATGGTGGTAGAATATCAATTCTTAAAACCTGGTAAGGGTGGCGCTTTTATGCAAACCAAAATAAAGAATTTAAAAACCAATGCCAGCAAAGATGTTTCTTTTAAATCAACTGAAAAATTTGAAGAGCTTGATTCTGATAAAAAGAAATCCGAATATATTTATCATAACCAAAAAGAAGTGTTTTTTAATGATTTAAAAGAAAAAAATCGTTTTTGCTTACCCATCAGTATTTTTGAAGACAAACTAAAATATTTTAAATCTGGCATTCAGATTGATATCATTTATGTTGATGACGAACCAGTTAATTTTGAAATACCTATAAAAATTAGTTATTTGGTAAAAGAAGCGCCTGGTGCTGCCCGAGGCAATACCGCCAGTGGGGCTATGAAGAAAATAATATTAGAAAACGATCTCGAAATTGACGTTCCGATGTTTATAAAAGAAGGCGACACGATTGTTGTCAATACCGATAGGTGTGAATATGTAGAAAGAGCTTAAAGAATAATTGTAAATACTGTCGAAAATTATTTAAATTTTTGGTGATGTTTTGATTTTTTGACTTTGACATTATTAATAGTTTATGTTAGAATTACAATAACGCGAAAATAGTTCTTTTAAAAATTAAGAGAGAAAGGAGGATAATTTTTTCAATTAAAAGAACTGGTTTCATATTTAACATATTTTAATAGGAGGGATAAAGAATGAATCAAATCAGGTCTACAGAAGACCAACAGAATTTTGTTAAGTATCTGGTCGAGCGAGGAGTTATAAAAATAGGGGGTCCTTTTACGTTAAAGAACAAGAGAGTGTCTCCGTATTTTTGTAACATTGGAGTTATGGCAAACGGCGAGGATTTAAATGTTTTAGGCAAGGCGATAGCTAGTACAATTATTAGCAATGGTCTTGGTGAGACATTTGATACTATATATGGTATACCTGAAAAAGGGAACCATATGGCCGTGATGGCAATTTCGAAACTAGCCGAAATGGGTATATTAAAAACTTTTTTCGCGACTCGTAAAGAAGCAAAAACTCATGGAGAGATGTCTTCTGTACAGGAAGATTGGAAGAAGAAAATTGTTGGCGATGTTCCTAAACAATCTTATCGCATAATGTTGTTGGACGACGTTTTTACTGATGGCGCTTCGAAATACGAAACAGTAAAAAAATTGCAAACAGAGTTTTCAAATCTTAGTATTATAATCTCAGGATTAATTATAGTACTTGACCGGCAAGAAGTTGCCATTGATGGCAAAAATGCTGTCGAAGAATTCACAAAAACAACTGGAATTCCAGTTTTTTCAGTTATTAATTCTGAAGATGTTTTGTATTGTATAAAGAATAAAGTCATCGATATTAACCCGGTTGATGCTAGTAATTTCGAAAACTATCTTATGGTTTATGGAACCAAAGAAGTGAAAAGATCTTTGAGCTATCCTAAACATAAAAAGTATCTGCACAGAGGAATTATTCCTGCTTTAGATTTTTCTAACTTAGAAAAGTTAGAAGAAATAGCAATGGCCTGTGAAGGCAATCCCAAAGTCACTGGCTTCAAGATCGGATCACTTTTAGTTGGAGCCCATGGCATGAAAACAGTAGTAAAACATCTGCGGTTTATAAATTCTAATAAGATTATTATCTATGACCAGCAGAAGGCTGGCACGGATATTCCAGAAACCGGAGAAGGGTTTATGAGACTATGCAGTGAAGCTGACGTTGATGCGGTTATTCTATTTCCTCTTTCAGGTCCTGAAGTTCTTAGAGCGTGGACATATTATGCCTATAATTATGGCTTACAAGTTATAGTTGGTGGCATTATGACTCACACCGCTTTTCTCAAAAGTGAAGGTGGATGGATTGATGACGATGGCGCCTATCAAATTTATGAAATCGCAGCAGGTTGTGGAATTGATTGTTTTATTGTGCCTGGCACAAAAATTGAAGCAATCAAAAAGATAAAAAAAATTATCGATGCCAACAAATTGGATCCTAATCATGAAATCCAAGTTCTAAGCCCAGGTATTATTACTCAGGGAGGACCGTTGAAAGAAGTTGAGGAAGCAGCTGGCGAATATGGCTTCCAAGGGATTATAGGCAGAGCTATAAACGATGCCAAAGATCCAAAGCAAGCTGTTATCGATCTAACTAATTCGATTTAGAGCTATTACCGGGGGATGGTTATATCTCCCGGTTTTTTAATTTTTAAATGTTATTTTTTTATTTTATCTCTTGACTTCTTTATTTTTCTATGTTATATTATACCTAATTAAAACCTATCAAATTACTAAATATGTCAAAAAACAATCTAACAATTTTGACCGAGGGGTTAGTCAAAGAGTTGAGCAGTCGTGATCAAACGATTATCAAAAAAAGATTCGGACTTTTTGATAAAAAGCCAATGACCTTTAACGCTATTGGCCAAGAATTCAAAGTTACTCGTGAACGCATTAGACAAATTCAAGAAGAATGCTTAAAAGAAATCCGAACCCAGAAAATGCCCGCCGTTTACAAAGATTTTATCAATAATGCTAAAAAAATTTTAAAACAAAATGGTGGTGTTCTTGAAGACGCTACTTTCACCAACGCCCTCAAAGAAATTTATGGTCGCGAAACTTCCAGTGGCGTTATAAATTTTCTATTAAGTTTAAACGAAAGTTTTGATTTTTTTTCTGGTAATAATTTTTTCAAACCATTTTGATATTTTGCGACTATCAATTTAAGCGATGTTAAATATTTAGCCGAAACTATTGAAAAGACTCTCAAAAAACATCAAACCCCAATGACCTTGAAAGAAATTGAAAAAGCTATTAGTGACAAAAACAATTCTAAATATATTCAAAATGTTATGCATATTTATAAAAAAATTGGCGCTAATCCTTTTGGTCAATTTGGTTTAATTTCTTGATCAATTATCAATCCATTAAATGCACGTGATAAAGCTTATTTTTTAATGAAATATTATTTAAAAAAACCAGTTCACTTTAAAGCTTTAACTAGTCATTTAAAAGAAAACGAACTATTAAATGTTAACCAAGCTGTTACTAAGCCTCGCAAAGAAGTGAGTGTCCAAACCGTTCACAATGAATTAATCAAAGATCCACGTTTTGTTTTAGTTGGTCACGGTCATTACGCTTTAACTGAATGAGGTTATCAACCCGGAGTTATTCAAGATGTTATTACTTCTATTCTCCAAGTTAGCAATAAACCATTAACCGAGGAAGAAATTATCAAACAAGTCAAACTCCAACGTCTAGCTAAAGATAACACTATAAAATTTAATCTCCGCAATAGTCATAAATTTGAAAAAACTATTGACGGCAGATATCAATTAAAAGCAATGCCTAGTATCAACGATAACGACCCCAAGATACTTAGCGCTTAAAAAATATTTTAATGACATTAAATTTTGGTAACTTATTATCAAAAATAATATCAGTTTTATTTATTATTTTTAGAGAGTTTTGGTGGATTATTATACCACTAACTCTTTTTGTTTATTTTCTAAAAATCTTTAAAAAATATCAAAGTCAAGTTAAAAAAAATGACGATGATCCACTGGTCTTTTTAGAATTGAAGTTTTCATTGGATAGCTTTAAACAGCCAGTAACCTCTATGAAAAACTTTTTTGAGAACTTGAAAAATATCAAGCTCAAAGATAATAAAAAAATAATTTTTGAATTATTTTGTTTTAATAATCAATTGCGTTATATAGTTATTGCCCCTAAATCATTAAAAGATTTAGTAGAAGTGGCATTCTATTCGCAATATCCGGATATTAAAATTATTGAATCACTTGATTTTCTGTCAACTTTACCACCCAATATTCCCAACAATAGTTTTGACATTTGAGGGGAAGAATATAAGCTCAAAAAAGAAAATATTTATCAGATTAACACCATCAAAAGTGATATTGTTAGTGAAAAAGATAGTAAAATAATTGATCCAGTTACTATTTTATTAGAATCAACTGCCAAAGCCGATTTCCAAGGTATGGTGGTTATTCAAATTGTTTTGACACAACTAACCGATAGCCAACAAAAAGAATACAAATTTGAGAGTGAATCAGTTATTAACAAATTGTTAGGCAAACCGATGCCAGCTAACTATAGTTTTTCAAAAGATTTTTTAAGAGCTGTTTCTCAAATGGTTCACGAGATGATTTTTTTTAATCATGACCTTTCGGCTGACAAAAAAGAGGAAAAGAAAGAACCAAGCTCAGAAGATAAAACCAAGGCAACGGATTTAAAAGCCAAAGATAATTTTGGCACATTTGCTTGTAATTTTCGAGTTGCTTATATCTCACCCAAAACCATAACTGAAAAATTTGTGCCTCCTTCGATTGGTATGTTCGTTAAACAATTTGCATCTCAAAACAATTCTTTTGATGCCATTGAGAGCCAAGGTGTCGAATTCAAAAGTGCAGATTTATTTTCGAAGTGATTGGCGGTTCTTTCCAAAGATTCGATTGAGCTGGCTATGAAAAAAGATTTTTTTAAACGTTTAGCTGAGCGTAAATTAAACAAAAAAATTATTGTGCTTAACTCCGAAGAATTAGCTTCAATCTATCACTTTCCATTTCAGAAAGTTTCCGTGAAATCTCTCGATTATATTAAAAATAAAGAAAATGCTCCACCGTCAAATTTACCAATCATAGAATAAGATTAATAATTTTAATTTTTATTAATAAGACCCAATATTTAAAATCATGGATGACAAAAATGAAATAACTGCCTTAGGCATAACCAATTTTCGATCTAATCAAGTCAAATTTGGTATAAAAAATAATGATCGAAAATACCATATGTATGCCATTGGTAAAAGTGGTACCGGTAAATCAACTTTCATTGAAAATATGTGTTTTTCTGATATTATGAAAAATCATGGTTTAGCAATTATTGATCCCCATGGTGAATTGGCCGATAAAATTATAAATTACATCCCCAAAGAAAGGGTAAACGATGTTGTTTATTTTGATCCGGCTGATATTGAATTTCCAATTGCTTTTAATATTATTGAACAAGTGCCTAACGAGATTAAACACATTGTGGCGTCAGGGTTAATGGGTGTTTTCAAAAAAATCTGGCCAGATGTTTGATCCGCTCGTATGGAATATATTTTAAGCAATGCTATATTAGCTCTGCTTGAATATCCAGGGGCTACACTCCTTAGTGTTAATCGTATGTTGTCGGATGACAATTTTCGATCTGATGTTGTATCCAAAGTTGCCGATCCAACGGTTAAATCATTCTGAATTAATGAATTTGATAAATATGATCAAAAGTTTCGACGTGAAGCTATCGCTCCAATTCAGAATAAAGTTGGCCAATTTATTTCTAATCCATTAGTTCGTAACATAATTGGCCAAAAAGAGAGTAATATTGACGCTCGTAAAATTATGGATGAAGGCAAGATTTTAATTGTTAACCTTTCTAAAGGTTTAATCGGCGAAGAAAACACAACACTACTAGGTGCACTTATGGTTACTAAAATTCAATTAGCGGCTATGTCACGGGCCGATATGCCATTTGAAAAACGCACACCATTTTATTTATATATTGATGAGTTTCAAACTTTTTCCACTGAATCATTTGCCAACATTTTGTCCGAAGCTAGAAAATATAATTTAAACTTAATTATCACTCATCAATACATAAAACAATTAACGGAAAAAGTAAGGGACGCTGTTTTTGGTAATGTCGGCACCATTATTTCTTTTCGAATTGGCCCTGACGATGCTGCTTCTATTGAAAAACAATTTACTCCCGATTTCACCGAAAATGATTTAATTAATATCCCTAATTATAATTTTTATATCAAATATTTAATTGATGGTATGCCCAGCAATGCTTTTTCAGCTATTGGTTTACCACCTTTACCTAAGTTTGAAATAAGTTATAAAAATGAGATTATTGAGAATACTCGTAAACTTTATGCTAAACAACGCGAGGAAGTTGAACAAGAAATCAAAAAATGAAGTGCTTTAGAATTTGTTAATTCTAAAACCTTTTCTCAAACTCAACCCCGAACTGAGTATTGAGAGATTGTTTGTTCGCGTTGTCAAAAACCATCACTGGTGCCATTTAAACCTGATCCATCAAAATTAGTTTATTGTAATGAATGTTTTGAGTTTATCAAAAATAAAAAAAGAGAGTCCGTGAATGGGGAACAATCAATTCACGAATCTAATATTTTACCAACCAATAACCATTTTAATAAACCCACCGAAGAAACCATTGAACAAAAACGCAAGGAATTAAAAGAAAAAATTGATAATAGTGGCCTAGCCGATACTTTGAAGAATTTGTTCAAGCCATAGAAAAATTAACAATGAGAATTTTTTCTCGCGAAGCGTAACCCAGACATCTAAAAAGTTTTAAGAAAAATATTAAATATTTTTCCAAAGATTTTGTCAGAATATATAGGCCGATTATGTTAGTAAACCTTTCGAGAGCGATAAACAGGTTTTAAAATTGTAAGAACCAAAATCAAACTTTTTAGGTAGTAGGGTAAAAGAAAAAATTGATAATAGTGGCCTATCCGATACTTTGAAGAATTTGTTCAAACAGTAAAAATTAATTAAATTTATTTTATGGTATTTACTAAACGCTAAGTTCTAAGCTCTAAGAGTTGTTATTATATTTGCTCGGATGGTTTGGATGCTTTCGGCCAGCCCCCACACTAACCTTTGGTTAGTAGTGGAGCGAAGCGGGGGTTGTTTGGGTTGCGATAGCATTTATATATTATTTTCCATTTTCTTCTCTTGTATTTGTTCGGATAATTCGGATGCTTTCGGCCAGCCCCCACACTAACTTTTAGTTAGTAGTGGAGCGAAGCGGGGGTTGTTTGGATTGCGTTAGCATTGACTTTTATCATATTGTTTTATATAATGTTAATAATCTATATTAAAATTTTATTTTAAGAAATAAATTAAAAATCATATTGTGCCAAAGCCAAAGAAAAATA
>JAKJEE010000027.1 GCA_022705625.1 Patescibacteria group bacterium | reverse complement strand
TTTTTTTATTGTTTTTGATTATATGTTTTGGTGAGTTTCATTTGTTTTTCTTGATATAAAAAAATTAACAATATCAACTGATCTTTGTATGAGAAGATGATAATTTTTTTAATGTTTTTACAGATAAGTTGAATTATTTTTCATTTTTCCAATGGATTTTTCATTTTCCCAATCTTATTGGTGTTTTGATTTTATAATTTAACGGAAATTTATCGACATATGGTGGCTTGAAACACTAATAAAACTATAAATTTATTAATAATCCCGATATTGATAACTTTTTTTATGACATTTGTAATTAAATTGTAATTTTGTTAGAATAAAACTAATGAAAGTAGGTTTTTAAAAACCAATTAATTATTTTTTATGCAATATGATATTTTAATAAAAAATGCAATGATTTTTGATGGCACGGGGGCAAGAAGTTTTCGAGCTAATGTGATAATCAAAAATGGTAAAATTGTTAAAATTGGCGAGGCGGTTGATGATCAAATTTGTGAAAAAGTAATTAATGCCGATAAAAAATTTTTATGTCCAGGGTTTATTGACATTCAAAATATATCCGATCATTATTTAACGTTATTATCTAATCCAAAATGCGAAAATTTGATTAAACAAGGCATAACGACTATATTGGTTGGCCATTCGGGATCTTCACTTTCACCACTTATAAAAAATAATCTTAATAGTTTTAAACCTTGGGCTGATATTGAAAATCTAAATGTTGATTGGCGAAGTTTTAAAACTTTTTTACAATTTTTAAATACTAAACACTTGGGGGTGAACGTGGCATCATTGATTGGTTGAAATGTAATGCGCAATGGTTTGATTGGTGACCATTTCAAAAATTTATCAGATTTTGAGTTGAAGCAATTGCTAATTTTAGCAAAACAATCTATGAAAGAAGGAGCTTGAGGTGTTTCATTTGGATTTGGTTATCCGAGTGGTCGAGCAATTACTAAAAGAGAAATATTGGCGGTTCATAATGAAATTAAAAAATTTGATCCATTATTTTCATTCAATTTACGAGATGAATCAAATGGTTTTATTATGGCGTTGAAAGAAATTTTAGATATTACTCGCGAAAGCAAAATTAATACATTAATAACAGGAATGAAAGTTCAAAATGCTGATAATTTTGTCTATTTTGAAGAAGCTTTAAAACTAATAGATAGTGCCAATAAAGAACGAAATAATAATATCCATTTTACAATTTATCCCTATGAATACACTTGCCGACCACTAATTACGTTTATGCCGGATTGGTTAACGATTGGCGATGAAAAAGCTTTAAGAGAAAATTTGAACGACAAAGATATCGTTAAAAAATTAGTAAGAGAATTAAAACAAAATAAAAGTTTTTATAAAAAATTAGTGTTGATTGATATTGATAACCAGTATAGAATGTTAAAAGGAAAAACATTCGAGCAAATTGCTAAAAATATGAATTTATCCATTGAAGAATCGTTAGTTAAGGTGATGTCAATGACTCAGAAAAAAATTATTGTTTTAAACCCCAATTTGTCAAGTATTAATATTGACAAAGGCATAAAGCATAACGCGTCGTTAGTTGTTTCTCATGGTATGTCGATTGATAATCACAATTTAAATAATGGTTTTATAGATCAGCGTTCAGTTGGATCTTTTGTAAAATATTTGGCAACTTATAAAAATATTTTATCGTTTGAAACCTTAATTCATAAAATTACTGGCAACGTTAAAGAGGTTATGGGGCTGAAAAATAAAGGTCACATTAAAATTGGTATGGATGCTGATTTGGTAATATTAAATGTTAATAACTTGGTTGATCGTTCAACCATTCAAAACGCTATGGTTGATCCCAAAGGGATTGAAACGGTGATTATTAATGGCCAGGTAGTGTTGGATAATAGTCAGATTATTGATTGCCAAGCAGGAAAGGTAATTGTCAAAGGTAATTAAGAGTTTAATAATTTATTTAAGAAAAAAATATGGGCAATGTTGTGTTTTATCGTAAATATCGACCACAAAATTTTGAGAGTGTTACTGGCCAGGATGCCATTGTAAAAACATTAGCTAATGCAATTCTTAATAATAAAATTGCTCATGCTTATTTATTTACTGGGCCAAGAGGAACGGGTAAAACTTCTTTGGCGCGTATTTTTGCTAAAGCGATTAATTGTCAAAATCGCAATAATAAAGAGTTTGAACCATGTAATAAATGTCAATCGTGTTTAGAAATAAACGACGGTTCATCTTTGGATGTTATTGAGTTTGATGCTGCAACCAATACGGGGATTGATGATATTAGAGCGTTGCAAGATAATGCTAAAATTAAACCGGTCAATAATAAGTATAAAATTTATATTATCGATGAAGCTCACCAGCTGAGTAAAAGTGCTTACGGGGCTTTGCTAAAAATTTTAGAAGAACCACCTGAATATATTATTTTTATTTTAGCAACTACCGATCCAGAAAAAATGTTAAAAACAATTTTGTCTCGGGTTCAAAGGTTTGATTTTAAAAAAATACTTGTTGACGATATCGTTAAAAAATTAGAGGGAGTGTTGAAAAAAGAACAAATCGAATATGAACTCGCCGCTCTTAATTTAATTGCCAAAGAATCAGATGGTGGTATGCGTGATGCTGAGTCAATGTTAGGGCAAATAACCACGATGAGCAAAAAAGTTACCGTAGAAGTGGTTGAAAATATTATTGGGGGCGTGAACCAAAACAAAATTGCTAGTTTTGTCGATTTGTTAATCGCTAAAGATAATAAAAATCTTTTTCAAGCGATTAGCGATTTAGACAATGATGGTTACAACTTAGAAGAATTTTATAAATCGCTGGTTGAGTATATGCAGAATTTATTGGTAATCAAAGTATCAAGCGATTTGGCCTCTTTGTTTAAATATGAAATAGCTGATGATTTTATCAATATTTTGAAAAACCAAGCTGATAAAACTGATATAAAATTTGTAAAACAAGCTTTAAAATGTTTGATTAATAATCAATCCTATTTTGGGGTAGTGCAAAACAATCGATTACCAATCGAAATTTCGGTATTAGAAATTACGGAAGAACAAAAATAAATATTTGAAAATTTTTCCAATCAGCTGTGGGATCGTCTAATGGTAGGACAACGGACTCTGAATCCGTTAATCTTGGTTCGAGCCCAAGTCCCACAGCTGTTTGGAAAAATAATTATAATATTGTCTTGTTTTTTATTAATACTTTTGATAAAATATTCTTATATAAATAAACAAATTTAAAATGGATTATTCTTACCTAAATCAACCAGCGACTGATCCCAATTATCGAAATAAGATTGATCAAAATGTTAGCCAGGTTAATCGGTTGGGTGACGATCCCGATCCGGAGTTATTGTTAGCCAACGATAATTCAACGCCAAAATTGGATTCGGGTCTTGATTTGTCAAAAATGATTAGTTTGAATATTGATGA
The DNA here is from genome assembly GCA_022705625.1 of Patescibacteria group bacterium. Lineage (GTDB taxonomy): Bacteria > Patescibacteriota > Minisyncoccia > UBA6257 > JAKLIH01 > JAKLIH01. The sequence continues at coordinate 3,635 of JAKJEE010000027.1, read as the reverse complement.
TACTATTGAACAAGATGAAACTAATGTCACTGGTTCTGGGGTGGCGTCTTTGACGAAATCAGTTGATGACAATAATGTTGATCAGCATTTTACCGTCGTTCAAACTGCTCAGCAAATGGTTAATGAGCCAGTGGTTAAGCTGAATGAAATAAAGCAGTCGGAAACAATGGCCAGTGGGTCAGTTGGTGATACTAACGTTAGTCATCAAGAAAATTCATTTTTAGAACAAACTGATGATAGTCGCATTTATCAACTGGAGATAAATAAAATTGTGCCCAATCCTTTTCAGCCACGTCGAGAATTTTCCGATGAAGCTATTCAAGAATTAGCTAACTCAATTCGAGAGTATGGAGTGCTTGAACCATTAATTGTAAAAAGAATTGAAAAAGATCAGCCCGATGGTATTAATGTTGAGTATCAATTAATCGCTGGTGAACGTCGTTTAAGGGCTTCGAAAGTAGCTGGGCTTAAAACTGTGCCAGCGTTGATTAAAACTTTTAATGACAAATCGTTAGAATTGGAAGTGGCATTAGTTGAAAATGTTCAACGCGAAGATTTAAGTCCAATTATGAAAGCGAGAGCTTATGGTCAATTGATAAATGAATTTGGTTATACTCAAGAGATGGTTGGGCGTCGAGTTGGTAAAAGTCGGGAAGCAGTGGCCAATGCTCTAAGATTGTTGCAATTGCCATTTGAAGCTCAGAAGGCGTTGGATGAGAATAAAATTAGCGAATCACATGCTCGAGCTTTATTATTACTGCCAAATATGGAAAAACAACGGGCATTGTTAGGCGAAGTGTTGTCAAAACAATTAAGTAGTCGCGAAGCGGAAATGATTGCAAGACAATTTTTAGATAAACAAAATATAAAAACAGGGGTAGTGGGTAGAAAAAGATTAGGCGATTCTTTTTCGCCCAAAGATTTAGAATTAAGAGAAAAACTGGAGAGTTTATTTGATGCTAAAGTTATGATTAAACGCAAGGGCGAGAAGGGAGAAATCAGTATTTATTTTTATTCGGATGACGAATTTAATGGCTTAGTGGATCGTATTATTCATAGTAGTGAAAAGAATATTAATCAAACAGTGGACAAGTTAAATAATTTATAAAATTATGAAATTAAGCATTAAAAATTTATTCAGGATAATTTTAATAGTGTTGATTATTGGTGGTTTATGTTTTTTGGCGAGCGCATCAACTATTGTTGGTCGCGAAAGACATCACGATTCATTGTTTTTTGTGAAAGATCAGATTATCAAGGGCTTAGCTCTGGGAATAGTAGCATTTTTTATATTGTCAAAGATAAACTTAAAATTTTTAAAAAAATTTTCTTTTTGGTTTTATAGTTTAAATGTATTTTTATTGGCCTTAGTGTTTTTTGAACCGTTTATTCCAGCTGGCGATATGACGGCTAACCGCTGAGTGGAAATATTGGGACTTTCATTTCAACCAGCGGAATTGTTAAAAATATCTTTAATTTTATTTATAGCTACTTTTTTAAGTAATAAATCGGTTAGAGATTTAAATAGTTGAACTAAAACTATTTTGCCATTGGTCGGATTTTTAGCAGTTCCAATGGCATTAATTTATTTACAGCCAGCTACTTCAATTATTGCTTTATTTATGGTTTCAATTGGGGCTATGTGTTATGCGACGAAAATGTCTTGGAAACTCATTGCCACCTTGGCAATTGGTTTGGTGGTAGTTATTGGTTTAATGATTGCCTTTGGTGGTTCTTATCGTTTGGATAGAATAAAAAATAAAGATGATTATCAACGTCGTCAATCAATTATTGGTATTGTAAGAGGGGGAATTACTGGTGTTGGGTTTGGACAATCAAGACAAAAATATAATTTCTTACCGCAAAGTTATACTGACTCTATTTATGCGGTTATTGCGGAAGAGTTTGGGTTTTTAGGCACAATGATTATTTTAATTATTTATTTTTCAATCTTTTTCCTTGGTTTTTATGTGGCGGCTCATGTTTCGGATCCGTTTTCGTCATTATTTATTGTTGGCACCACAACTTGGATTACTGTTCAAGCGCTGTATCATATTATGTGTATGAGTTTTGAATATATGCCAATAACTGGTTTGCCACTACCTTTAATTAGTTATGGTGGCACTAGTTATGCAATAACAATGGCGAGTTTGGGTATATTTTACAATATTCTAAATAATAAGCTGTAATATGAAAATTATAAAACCTAATAGAGATATAAAAATTTTATTTACTGGTGGTGGATCGGGCGGTCATGTTTTTCCGCTCGTGTCAGTGTTAAAAGAAATGCATAAATTTGCGCCTGATTTTCAAAAACAAGGTTTAGATCTTAGTTTTTATTATATTGGGAGTAACGATTTTACCTTAGATTTTATTAAAAATGAAGACATTGAAGTTCAGGTTTTAAATATTAAAAAACAAAGAAAAGGGTTAAAGGGAGTAACTAATTTTTTTATAAATATTTGAGCATGAATTTTAGCTTATTTAAAAGTGTTATTGATTATGCCGGATGCAATTTTTGCTAAAGGTGGGTTCGAATCAAGTTTTGTTTTATTAGTGGGTGTTATTTTTAGAATTCCTATTTTTATTCATGAGTCGGATTCAATTCCTGGATTTACTAATCAATTTTTTGCTAAATTTGCTAAAATTGTTTTTATATCTTTTGAAGATAGTCGATCTTATATAAAAAATAAACGAGTGGAACTAACCGGTAACCCCGTGAATGATACTTTAATCAAAATTTCTGAAACGACTGAAGATATATCAACTTTGAAACAAACTATGGGATTAAATAGTGAATTTAAAACTTTGCTGGTTTTGGGTGGGTCACAAGGAGCTCAAGCCATAAATAATTTAATTCTTGATATGCTACCCGAGGCATTACAGAAATATGAAATTATTCATCAAGTTGGTGCCAATAATTATGATAGTGTTAAAAGGGAAGCGGGGGTCATATTTAGAGAGATTATTAAAAATACTGAGTTTGAAAGACGTTATCATTTGGTCCCACTTTTAAATCATTCTGAACAAGTGGCGATGGATTCTTTGGGTTATGCGATGTATGTTAGTGATTTAATTATTTCTCGAGCGGGCAGTGGTGGTGTTTTTGAAGTAGCGGTATTCAAGAAACCGTCAATAATGATACCACTACCATGAGCCAGTCGTGATCATCAAAGCTTAAATGCTTTTAATTTCAGCAAAATGAAGGCCTGCATCACATTGGAACAATCAAATTTAAAACCAAACATATTATTAGACGCGGTGGATAGTATTTTAAACAATCCAGAAAAAATTGAAACTATGAAAGCGGGTTGTGAAAAATTTGCCAAAAAAGATGCCGCGCTTAATATTGCAAGAATAATGTTGAAGGAACTGATAAGGAAATACAATAAATAAATAAAAGATTAAAGATAAAATACAATAGTAATTAAAAAATGCAAAATGCAAAAATAAGTCAAAAGTCAAATGTTAAAAGTCAAATCTGAAAATCAAAACTCAAAAATTTTAAATGCGAACAACAAGAAATCGTTCACTTTAGTTGAGCTGATGATTGTGATTGCAATCTTAGCAATACTTTCTGCTATTGTAGTTTTTGCATTAAACCCAGGAAGATTATTTGATAACTTTAGAGATAC
>JAKJEE010000026.1 GCA_022705625.1 Patescibacteria group bacterium | reverse complement strand
TTTGCGACAGATCCTGATTTTAAAAAACATCCACTGTTTTTACAAAAGTATAAAGAATTTATAGGGAAGTTACATTTGGAGTAGAGTGCTAAAGTCAAAAGTCAAAAGTCAAATGTCAAAAGTGAAAATTAAAACTCAAAAATAAAATACAAATCAAATTCCAAGCGAATCTATCTAATCAAACACCCCCAAGGGGTTTTTGATTACAAATGTTGTGGAGGCGGGCTTAAATATTAGTGTTTTTGGGCATATATTGACGAAACAGAGAAAGTGTGCTATAATATACTTATATTTAAGAGATAAATAGACACTAATTGTGGTGTCTAATTTTATCTCTAAATTTCCCAAGGAGGGAAATATGAACATTAGAGGTGTTTTTTACCTTATACTCGTCCTAATCATTTATTTTTTGATGCTGAGTGCGAGCATGGAGGTAAGCATAATCAAAATCGCCTATCTCGGAATCACCACGCCACTCGCTTTAGCGATTATGCTAGAGAGGAAAAAGAAGGAGTAGTTGGTTGAAAAAACCAACTACTCCAAATCTGTCTATGGATTTAATCCATACTGAAGAGTCGTTTAACGACGAAACAGATTCGCACATTACATTTTATTTTCAGTAGCAATAAGCGAGTTAGTTTTAATTTGTTTATTGCTACTGAGAAGTAGACAACATTTTGGAGGTTTTTTATTATGTCCAGAAGAATGAGAACGGATCTAGTTTCGCAGGTTGTCATAGGAGTGATTGTTGCATTTATCGCTTTTGGGATATATTATAGAGTGACTATACCCATGCCAGCCGAGACATTCAGCGGTATTTTTTTACCGCAGAATGTTAGTGAAAATTTGCCCTATGCTATGTTGGGCAAATGGGGTGGTCAAGACACAATGGGTCTTGGGGAAGGGTATTTTTATACCTTTTCGCAAAAAACACTGACCGATCCCAACGGCAGCCAATACAATGTTACTAAAACCGAAACTAGGCAAGGCAAAAAGCTGTATGTCCATATAGACGTTCGGTAACTAAAACCCCAAGCATACCCGGCTGGCACAGCCAGTCGGGTATGAATCTGTCCACGAGTAAAACTCATACTGAATAGTCGTTAAATAACGAAACAAATTTTGCACATTATAACAATTTCCAACAGCAACAAAAATTTAATCTTTTAAATTTTTGTTGCTGTTGGAAAAGAAAATAAAAATTAGGAGGATCTAATTGAAAAAATTCAAATCTTTTTTGATCAACGCGATATTGATCGCGTTATTCATGACGCCATTCTGTGTGTTTGGTCGGATTGACTATCTGACCTCTGTGTCAGATGCCAAAAGAGCTGTCGTGTCTCTTTCTCGCGCCGGTAAAACGGACGAGGAAATTTCCAGGTATTATAAGTTTAGCGAATATCCTCACAATCAGATATTCGCCGAACTAAAAAAATCCGGCGAATTCGATAAGCTCGTCCAAAAGGGACGAGAAAAAGAATAGCTATCCTCCCGAAATCCCTTGTCACGCACAGTGACCGGGGATTTTTCATTTTAATGATTTTTTCAATAGAACGCCGCAAGGCGGCGTTCCATTGAAAACCTATTTGCTTTTTATTTCACTACTTGGTATAATATTTTGCGACATGGTATAAAGTTAAAGTCAAATGTCAAAAGTGAAAATAAAAGGTTAAAAATAAATACTCTTTGCTTTTTATTATTTGCTAATTACTATTTACCATTTACTAATTATTCTTTGTATTTTGGACATCGGAATTTTAAAAATTTAATATTTTAAATTTTTTGCGTATGACACTTAAATCTCTTCTTACCGATTATCTCAATTTTATTGAGATAGAAAAAAATCGCAGCATTAACACTCGCGACAATTATGAGCGGTATATTTTACATTTTTTGAAATGGCTTTCTAGCTATATTGGTAAAAGTTATGAGACATTAATACCCAAAGATATGACTTATGATACTTTGCGCGAATATCGTCTGTTTTTAAATCGTGAAATTGTTGATTCTGGCGAGCAAAGAAAAAAGAACACCCAGGGTTATTATATTATTGCTCTACGCAATTTTCTAAAATATTTAATTCGTCGCGATATTGATGTTATTTCACCCGATAAAATTGATTTGCCTAAAACTGGTGATCGAGCAATTAATATTATCTCCGAAGATGAACTAATGCGGTTGCTTAATGCACCAGATATTTCTGAGCTCAAAGGTATTCGCGATAAAGCCATTTTGGAATTATTATTTTCTACGGGACTTCGTGTATCCGAGCTTTGTTCATTAAATGTTGACAGCATTAATTTAAACACTGGTGAATTTCCAGTTAAAGGTAAAGGCAGAAAAATTCGAGTTGTGTTTTTATCCGATCGAGCCAAAAAATATTTAAATGATTGATTAATTGCCCGCAAAGATATTGTTGATGAACCTCTTTTTATTAGTTTGCCAAATGTTAAAACCAAAAAATATACCCGTTTAACCACTCGATCCATTGAACGAATTATAAAATATTATTCTGTTAAAGCGGGCATTACCAAAAAAGTTGTGCCTCATACATTGCGCCACTGTTTTGCCACCGATTTGCTTCAGAATGGAGCGGATTTAAGATCTGTCCAATCTATGCTTGGTCATTCATCAGTTGCTACCACTCAAATTTATACCCATTTAACTAATAAAGCTCTCAAAGAAACTTATCGAAAGTTTCATGGCAAAAGCATGAGCTAACGCTATCCCAACGACCCTAACAATCCGAATTATTCTAAGAAATATGCTAACGCTATTCAAACCCCCACACTCAGAAACCTTAATTTTGGCTCTATAAACATTACAGATTGTTGTCCACTCGCGAAAATATGGTTATTTTAGCATACTGCTTAACATCACAAAATTTAATTAAAACACGAAATGTTTTAAAAAGGTTTACTGAGTGTGGGGGCGGGACTAAACATCTGAATAAATAAAAAAACGCCATCATAATTGCATGGCGTTTGTAACTCTACATTTCGCTTAATCAATTTTAATAATAATTTTGTCATGACCGGCAGTTTTACCCTTGATACATTCGACCTGTTTGATCTGATGGGTAATACCATCAGGTGTCTTAACAAAGACCACCGGATTTTCATTGAAAAACGGACTGTCCATCGCCGCCTTTAATGTTGATAATCTCCATTTAAATTTTCCAGATCCAGTGGAAACATTATCGGTCTGATGGATAGTTCCGTCAGGCAGTTGAAGAAGCTCAACCAGCTGTCTTTTTGTGACCATTATTCCTCCTTAAAGTAATAAATTTCTGAAGTTATATTAGCATAGATAATTTTCAAAGTCAAATTGATTTACATATTACATTTTTTATGCTAATATCTTAAATATCCTGCTTCCATAGCTCAACTGGATAGAGTGCGTGGCTTCGGACCACGAGGTTGGGGGTTCGAATCCCTCTGGAAGCGCAACAAAAAACGAAGTTTTTTGAAGTCAAAAGCCAAAAATGAAAATCAAAGTTTAAAAATAAGATCAAACAAAAATTAGCCACTCACAACCTTTACTGGGCCCATCACTACTAACCGAAGGTTAGTGTGAGGGTAAATGTGGGGGCGAGACGCTTCGCTCCCCCACTACTAACTTTACGATAGAACTGCAATATTAGTTAAAGGAAGCGAAAGATAGTAAATAAATTATAACCTGCGTTTAGTAAAGTTAATGTGGGGGCGAGACGCTGCGCTCCACTACTAACTAAAAGTTAGTGTGGGGGCGGGCAACAATCAATATCCAATATCCAATGTCCAAAGAAAACAAATACAATAAAAAAATAATGGAAAGTTTCAAAAATTAAAACCATGAAGAATTGAAATCAATATTGATTTGAAAAAATTTATAATCGTCGTAATCATTTTTTTAGTTTACTCTCGTGGTTGATTAGCAACAATATTTTTCTAATTATATTTTTTGGCTTCTGAACATTTCTTTGATTATTAATTCACCATGATATAAATTTATTTTTTAAATTATCAATCAATATCGTTTTTATTTTACTACTTATCAAAATAGTGGTAGACGGCATTATTAAAAAATTAACCTATCGTCCCCGACCCTATTTAACCAATGATGATGTTTTACCACTGGGCAAAAGAGAGCAAAATAGCACTTCGCCATCCGGTCATGTTACGGCTGTAGTAGCTGTTATTTTTACATTGGTTTTATATAGTCACTGATTTATATTATTAACACCACTCATTCCACTCATAATGTGATCAAGAGTTTATAATGGTATGCACTGACCACTCGATGTTTTTCTGGGTGTGATTATAGGTTTAGTGTTTTGTAACATTAGCTTCATATTGACTAATTTGATTTTTGCATAAAAATTAATTATAATTAATATATTAAAATAAATTAAAATTATGAATGACAAAAATATGGAATGTCCATTTTTAATTTTTTCTGGACGTAACTCCCAAACATTATCACAAAAAATTTGCGATTATTTGAATAAAAAGTTAAATTTTAACGTTTGTGGTGAAATAAATTGTGAAAATTTCTCAGATGGAGAAATTAGAGTCCAAATTAAAAATAATGTTCGTGGCAAAGAAGTTTTTGTGATTCAATCAACCAATTCCCCAGCCGATAATTTACTTGAGCTACTAGTTATTATTGACGCTTTAAAGCGAGCTTCGGCTGAAAAGATTACAACCATAATTCCATATTTTGGTTATGCCCGACAAGATCGAAAAACTCATGGTCGTGAACCAATAACCGCTAAACTAATGGCTAATTTAATTGAAACTGCTGGCGCCAATCGTGTTGTTTGTGTTGATTTACACGCTGGCCAAATCCAAGGCTTTTTTAATATTCCTATGGATGATTTAAAAACTGTAAAATTATTCGCCGAACAAATTAAAAAAGATTTTACCAACTTTGAAAACATTGTGGTTGCGTCGCCTGATGCTGGTGGTGCCAAACGAGCTGAAAAATTAGCTTCATATATGCCAGGTAGTTCTTGAGTTATATGCTATAAAAATCGTCATCACGACGATAAAGACAACGTCAGTGATTTTAAAATCTTAGGAGAAGTTAAAAACAAAGATGTCATCATCATTGATGACGTTACTTCAACCTTTAGCACTATCAAAGGATCGGCTACTGAGATTTTAAATCAAGGAGCTAAAACGGTATCAGCTGGTATAGCTCATTGAGCTTGCCCTAATGAAATTACTGATAAATTAAAACAAGGAACTAATATTACTACTATATATGTTACCAATACTTGTCCAAGATCTTCTTACCCCATATCTTTAAATATTGCCAAAGAAATTGACGTATCTCAACTAATTAGTGAAACTATCTTGCGTATTGTCAACCATGATTCAGTTTCAAGTTTATTAGAATAAAATTTGAAAACCAAAACAACGACCCAAACAAGATCGTTGTTTTTTTATCTATTGAAAAAATACCATAAATGTAGTAGAATAATCTTGTTGCGTTTTTTGTATAGAATTTATTTTTTGAACATTGAATAAATATTAAATGTAAGCTATTTAGTTTACGCCCCCATAGCTCAGTCTGGTAGAGCAGTTGCCTCTTAAGCAAATGGTCGCAGGTTCGAATCCTGCTGGGGGCACAACAAAAAACGAAGTTTTTTGAAGTCAAATCTGAAAATCAAAGAAAAACAAAATGCCATCTATAAAAAATGCCAGGTCTGGCATTTTTTTGATATACCCAGAGAAAAACAACTGCTTGTTTTTCGTCAGGATGAGAAAGGCGGAATGATGCGCGAGTTTTGCTCAATAAAAAGGAGGTCAAGGTCGACCTCCTGCTATAAATACCCTGCTTTTTTATTTTATAGGGATTAATTGCAATGGAAAAATAATTTTTCCATGAAAAAACATAAAATGCTCAATTTCTTGTTTCACGGTTGATAATGGATATGAAGACATAATCATCACATAGGATTCGCCTGTTTCTGGGTGGATACCGTGCTTGATATTCAAAATCTGTTGATTTGGCTGATGACCTTTTGTCAAGATTTTAGCCAGCTGAGTTGCATTTTTTTCATCCAACACAAATTTATTCATTTTTTCTCCTTTTTCAATTCTATTGTGTCCAAGTAAATATTTTGCACAATATCCTGACGGTCTTTATATGGTCCAGCGGTTAACAACTTTTTTCTAAACGGTTCAATAATTTTTTGGGTTAAGAATCCTTTGATTGCCTTTAGTTCAATTTCGCTTATTGGATGAATACCCGTCATATAAGCCGCAATCAAGCTTGTTGGCTTGTCTGGTAATTCGCCTACATCTGGATATCCCAATATAATGTTTTGATCAACATTAAGTTCCAAGTTATTCCTGTGTTCCAGCAAGAACTGAGCAAAAGCCGCCTCTACGTGGCTGAAATGTCGTTCATAACCGGCCAAACCTACTTTAAATTGGACAAAACACTTAGCTTCTTCTGACATTCAATTAAACCTCCTATTTTTTTGATTTACTGAATATAGGCTATCATATTAAGATTCAAAAGGCAAGACATAGTGGCATTATTTGTTTGACTAATCAATCAATTTGTGATAGGATAAAAATAGAAAATTCAAATTTAGGAGGAAAAAATGAGTAGAAAAAAAATTACTACGCTTAGCGGGTGGGTAATCGAAGTTGACACTGAGGCCTGTCTTGAATTCGGATTTCGGGCAGGAGACCGGGTAGAATATTATGGCAAAATTTTTGTAGTCGAAGGAGTTAGTGGAAATGCTCTCTGGCTAACTTCTGAGGAAGACAATTTTGCCCGTTGGAGTTCAAAAAAAGGGTGTAAAGAACTTAAAAAAGTCAAGTGATTTAAAAAACACCCAAAGCCCGAGATGTTCGATCTCGGGCTTTTTCATTAATTAATGACCAAAATTAAGGTTTCTATTATGGGGGCCAGCCCCCACACTCAGTAAACCTTTTTAAAATATGAAATATTTTAACTAAATTTTGTAATGTTAAACAATGTGTTAAAATAAATATTATTTCGCGAGTGATAAACAAACTGTAAGATTTATAGAGCCAAAATTAAGGTTTCTGTTATGGGGGCCAGCCCCCACACTCAGTAAACCTTTTTAAAACATG